>CAMDHB010000033.1 GCA_945897655.1 Pseudorhodobacter antarcticus | reverse complement strand
TCTCGCACCGCCTGACGCAAGCGCTGGGCCAGCGCCGCAACCTTTCCTCACTGATCATGGTCTTGGGCTTTTTGCTGCTGATCATCCTGCCCGCCCTTGTAATCTTGTCTGCAATGGTGACCGAAACCACCGATCTGGTCTCGGGCGTGCAGTCGGGCGCAACCAACCTGACCCAGATGTTTGAAACCATGCTCAATGCCCTGCCCGACTGGTTCCGCCCTGCCCTTCAACGTCTGGGTCTGGACAATCTGGCATCGGTGCAAGCCTCCTTTGTGACCTCGGCAGGTCAGTGGGTCGCGGCCAACGCCCCCACCATGCTGACCTTTGGCCAGAACACGGTCAGCTTTGTCGTGGGTCTGGGCGTGATGCTGTATCTGATGTTCTTTTTGTTCCGTGATGACGAGGCGCTGCTGGCCCATCTGAAATCGGCCATCGCGATGGAACGCACCATGCTTGACGATCTGCTGGACACCTTCGCCCGTGTCGTGCGGGCCACGGTGCGCGGCGATATTCTGGTGGCCGTCCTGCAAGGGGCGCTGGGGGGGCTGGCCTTCTGGGCGCTTGGCATTCAGGCCACGCTGCTTTGGACAGCGCTTATGGCGATACTGTCCCTGTTTCCGGTGTTTGGCGCCATGCTGGTTTGGGCGCCCGTTGCGCTGTACCTGATTGCCAATGGCTCGGTCTGGCAGGGCATCGGGCTGATTGCCTATGGCGTACTGGTGATCAGCCTGGTTGACAATCTGGTGCGGCCCTGGCTGGTCGGGCAGGCCACGCGGATGCCGGATTACGTCGTCCTGATCTCAACCCTCGGCGGGATTTCCGCCTTCGGGATGCAGGGATTTGTGCTTGGGCCGGTGGTGGCTGCGATGTTCATCGCGTTCTGGCACACCTTCCTGGCCGAATTCCCGCGCTGACGGCCATGGCAGACGCACTGGCACCCCCCGCCGTTTCGGCGTAAAGCGCCCGGGCCCATAGCCCGGACCGCGCCCATGTTCATCGCAACCCTTCTGACCAACCCCGCCCACCCCACCCTTGACCGCACCACGGTTGAAAGCCTGCGCAACGCCTGGGCTGGCGGCGATGCCACATGGCTGGACCCCGGCGTGGCAGCCGAATTTCCGCTGGACACCATGCCCGCCAACCTGTGGGAGGTTTGGGCCGCCTTGCAAACCCTGTCCGTTGACCTGATCGTCCAACCCGCCGCCAACCGGCGCAAGCGGGTGCTGTTGGCCGACATGGACAGCACCATGATCCAGCAGGAATGTATTGACGAACTGGCCGATGTCGCAGGCTTTGGCCCCCGCGTCGCCGCCATCACCGCCCGCGCCATGAATGGCGAGTTGGATTTCGAGGATGCCTTGCGCGAACGCGTGGCCCTGCTGCGCGGCCTGCCCCTGTCTGTGATCGATCAGGTGATCCAAACCCGCATCACCCTCATGCCCGGCGGCCCCGCCCTTCTGGCCACGATGAAGGCGCAGGGTGCCCATGCCGCCCTAGTCTCCGGCGGTTTCACCAGCTTTACCGCCCGCATCGCCGCCATCTTGGGCTTTGACGAACACCGCGCCAACACCCTGCTGGCCCAAGATGGCCTGCTGACCGGTCAGGTGGCCGACCCCATTCTGGGCCGTCAGGCCAAGGTTCAGGCCCTGCACGACATCACCACCCGCCTTGGCCTGACGGCGGCAGATGTGCTGGCCGTGGGCGACGGTGCCAATGATCTGGGCATGCTTGGGGTGGCCGGTACCGGCGTGGCGCTACACGCCAAACCCTCGGTCGCCGCCCAATGCTCGGTCCGCGTCAACCACGGCGACCTGACGGCCCTTTTGTACCAGCAAGGCTATTCCCGCCCCGAGTTTGCCCTATGATCATCCGCCCCGCCACCGCGTCTGACGCCTTTGCGATGACCAGGGTCCTGAACCAGATCATCGCCATCGGCGGCACCACCGCCCATGAAACCCCGAAATCCGCGCAGCAAGTGCTGGACGATTACGTCACCGGCCCTGATGTCCTCTCCTCCGTCGTGACCCTGGTCGAAGACCGGCTCATCGGCTGGCAATCCGTCGGTCGTTGGCAGGATGAGGCGCATATCGGCACCTTCGTCGCCCCCGATGTGCAAGCCAAGGGCGCCGGGGCCGCCATGTTCGCCCTGACCTGCGATACCGTGCAAAAGGCCGGCGTGCCCTATCTTGTCGCCTCGATCCGGGCCGACAATGAACCGGGCCTGCGCTACTACGCCCGGATGGGATTCACCGATTTTGCGTCCGAACCGCACTTTGCCCTCTCCACCGGCCAGATCGTGGGCCGCATCCACAGGCGCTTTGATGTGGTTTGAGGTTGCACCCCACCTCGTTGCCCTGCTCATCGGCGCGGCCTTTCTGGCCGGTCTGGTGGATGCCATCGCAGGTGGCGGCGGGTTGATCACCGTGCCCGTCCTGCTGCTGGCGGGCGCCTCCCCCTTGCAGGCCTTGGCCACGAACAAACTGCAAGGCACCTTTGGCGCAGCCACGGCACTGGTCAGCTATGCCCGCGCCGGTCAGGTCCGCCCGCAGGATCAACTGGGCACCGCCCTGATCAGCTTTGGCGCAGGGGCCTGCGGCGCCTTGGTCGCCCATCTGATCCCGGTCGAGGTGTTGCGGATGATCATGCCCGCCGTATTGGTCGGGATCGCCCTTTTCTTCGCCCTGAAACCCGGCCTGACCGACCAACCCCGCCCCCGCAGGATTTCTGTGGCCGCCTTCAGCTTTGGCGTCGTCCCTCTGATCGGCGCCTATGACGGGTTTTTCGGCCCCGGAACCGGATCATTCTTCATGATGGCCTTCGTTTTGCTGGCAGGCTACGGCGTCCTGCAGGCCACGGCCCATACCAAGATGCTGAACTTCGCGTCCAACGCGGGCTCGCTGGCCGTCTTTGCCACCTCGGGGGCAATCTGGTGGGGGATCGGCCTCGCCATGGCCGCCGCCCAGATCGCTGGTGCCACCCTTGGCGCAAAGCTGGCCGTTCACGTGGGCGCGCGGCTGATCAAACCCCTGCTGGTGGTCACCACAACCGGTATGGCGCTGCGGCTCTTGTGGCAGGCCTGGGCGCAATAGGCTGAACCCACGGGCAAGGCGGAGTTTTCAAAAACTCCGCAGCGAAGCCATCGATGGCTTCGTCACGATTTCTTGCAAGAAATCGGCTTTAGCACATCATTGCCAGACGCCCCGGTCTTTGCCACTCTGCCCCGACCCTGCAAGGACCCCACAATGCCCCACCTGCTGCCAAAGCCCCTGCTCTGGATCGTGGCCCTGTCGCTCGTGGCCCTTGCCGCCCTGCTCTATGGCACCACACAAGGCCTTGCCCCCGCCTATTACGGCACGATGTGCCTGCTGGGCTGGATCGCCTTCCACGGCAACCGGGGGCCAAAGCTGCAAAACTGGCTGCAATCGCTGCCCGGGCCACCCCTGCTGCGCGCGGTTCTGCTGGGCTACGCCGCCGTTGTGGCCGAGGAAACGCTGGTCGGCACCTCTTACACGCTGAACGAAGGCTTCACGGCGGCCATCTGGGTTGAACGGGTCAGCCAGTTCATCGCCTTCAACCTGCTGGCTTTCACCGGCGCCATCCTTGGCCTGACACTCGCCACGCGGTTCATGCCCGGCCTGTCCCGCTGGCATCTGATCATCGCGGGCGGCTGGGGGATCTTCGCCGAACGCAGTTACCTGCTGTTCTTGGACAATCCCATCGCGGGCGCCCTGATCGCCGGGCCCAACATCGCGGTCTATTCGATCATCCTGGCCCCCTTGGTCCTGTCGATGCCCGGCCATGATGACCCCGGACCGGGCCGCAAACCCTGGGCCCCGCTGGTCGCCTGGGCGCTGATGCTGGCGCTGTCCCTGCCCGCCGTGGCGCTGTTGATGTACCTGCGCAGTACCTATCCCGCCGCCTTCCCGAATTGCGAATATATTTCCTGCTCCTGATCGCCCGCCCCATCGGCAGACACCTGCCCACCCTGACCCGATTGCATTTCACCGCCCGCCGCCTTATCTGAGGCGCACCGCCGTGACCGAAAGGGCTGCCTGATGAACTGGATCTCCAACTACGTCCGCCCCAAGATCAACTCGCTGTTCTCGCGGCGCGAGGTGCCTGACAACCTTTGGTCCAAATGCACCGAATGCGGCACCATGCTGTTTCACCGCGAACTGTCGGACAACCTCTTTGTCTGCACCTCCTGCGATCACCACATGGCCATCACCCCGCGTGACCGCTTCAAACACCTGTTCGACGGCGGCATCTTCACCGAGGTCAAGGTGCCTGACGCCGTGGTGGACCCCCTGCATTTTCGCGACCAAAAGAAATATCCCGACCGCCTGAAAGCCGCGCAAAAGGCCACGGGCGAGAAAGAGGCGATGCTGGTGGCCCAGGGCGAGATGCTGCGCACCCCCGTCGTCGCCGTGGCGCAGGATTTCAGCTTCATGGCAGGCTCGATGGGCATGTATGTCGGCAATGCGATGATCGCCGCCGCCCAGACCGCTGTGAAACTCAAACGCCCGCTGATCGTGTTTTCCGCCGCCGGTGGTGCACGGATGCAGGAAGGCATCCTGTCCCTGATGCAGATGCCCCGCACCACTGTCGCCGTCCAAATGGTGAAAGAGGCGCGGCTGCCCTATATCGTGGTGCTGACCCACCCCACCACGGGCGGCGTGACGGCATCCTATGCCATGCTGGGCGATGTCCATATTGCCGAACCCAACGCCCTGATCTGCTTTGCCGGTCCCCGCGTCATCGAACAAACCATCCGCGAAAAGCTGCCCGAAGGCTTCCAGCGCGCCGAATACCTGCTGGATCACGGCATGCTGGACCGCGTCACCCACCGCAAGGCGCTGCGCGATGAACTGGTCACCCTGATCCGCATGCTGACCCACCAGACCCCCGCCATCAAAGGCGACCTGCCTGCCCCCACCCCGACGGCCGTTCCCGCAAAATGACCGGATCCGACGCAGTTCTGGAGCGTATGATGACGCTCCACCCCAAGGTCATCGACCTGACGCTGGACCGTGTCCACCGCCTGCTGGCCGCCCTTGGCAACCCCGAACGCAGCCTGCCGCCCGTGGTGCATATCGCGGGCACCAATGGCAAAGGCTCCACCCAAGCCATGATGCGCGCGGGGATGGAGGCGGCGGGGGCAACCGTCCACGCCTACACCTCGCCCCACCTTGCCCGCTTTCATGAACGCATCCGGCTGGCCGGGGAACTCATCTCCGAACCCGCCCTGACGGCCCTTCTGGATGAATGCGTGCAGGCCAATGGCCTGGACGAGATTACCTTTTTCGAAATCACCACCTGTGCCGCCTTTCTGGCCTTTGCCCGCACCAAGGCCGACTGGACCCTGCTGGAGGTTGGCCTTGGCGGCCGTCTGGATGCCACCAATGTGATGTCCCCCCACCTGTCCATCATCACCCCCGTCTCGCTGGACCATCAGCAGTTTCTGGGTGAAACCGTGGCCGAGATTGCCTTCGAAAAGGCCGGAATCATCAAACGCGGCGTGCCCGTCGTGGTCGGCCCGCAAACGGACGAAGGCATGGCCGTCATCGAACATCAGGCCGCCCGCATGGGTGCCCCGGTTCTGGCCTTTGGCCAGCAATGGCATGTGATGCAGGAACATGGCCGTCTGGTGTTTCAGGATGAAAACGGCCTTCTGGACCTGCCCCTGCCCAACCTGCCCGGCCCACACCAGATCCAGAACGCCGGGGCCGCCCTTGCAGCACTCCGCCACCTCGGCTTTGACGCCGCCGCGTGTGAGGCTGCCGTAACCCTCGCCTACTGGCCCGCCCGAATGCAGCGCCTGCGCACGGGTCCGCTGGTCGAGGCAGCCCCCCAGGTCGAGTTGTGGCTCGACGGCGGCCACAACCCCGCAGGCGGCCAAGCCATCGCCGCCACTCTGGCCCGCATGCCACAACGCCCGACCCATCTGATCTGCGGCATGCTGAACACCAAGGACGTGCTGGGCTATATGCAACCGGTGGCAGCCCAAGCAACCACCCTGACCGCCGTCTCGATCCCGGGCGAAAAGAACACCCTGCCCGCCGAAGTGACCCGCGACGCCGCCATTGCCGCCGGCATCCCCGCCACCACCGCCCCTTCGGTGGCCGAGGCCCTGTCAAACATCGCCGCAAAAGACCCCGAAGCCCGCGTGCTGATCTGCGGCTCCTTGTACCTCGCAGGATCGGTCCTGCGCGAAAACGGCTAGGTGATGCTGGCAAGGCTGGCGTTATCGGTCGTTCGCGTGGAGTTGCGGCTGATGACTTGGGCCACCGGCTTAGGGCCTCTGATAGGTGGCGTTGCGTTGCTTGTCGGATCAACGACCTTCGGCGTCGTCGCGATTGCAGCGTCCATGCTGCTGGCCTCTGACCATACTCCCGGGATGATTGGGTTCTTCCTGATCGTCCTTGGTTTTGCCGCGAACATTCTGATTATTCTGCCGTTCTTCGTTGGCTTCAACCTCCTCCGTGAAGCCCTCCATTTCGCCACAAGAAACGAATGGCCGGACGGACTGTGGACCATCACACGCGACAGGAACACAACCAAAAGCCCGACTACACTTTGGATCGAGCATCTCGCCGCGCGTTACGCCGCCAGGCGGTAATTCGGACGCTGCCTGACAAGCACTTTGAAACAAGTTGCTCAATGTTGGTCCCGCCCTTCCCCCTTGCCCATCGCCCCATCCTGCGCCATGCCTGCAACATCCGCCTGCAGGACCCCGCCCATGACCCCGCTTGAAACCTTCCTTGCCCCCCTCGCCCGGCTTGCCGCAAAATACCCCGATGTCGAAGGCGCCGTGGTCTGGGCCGAGGGCGATGACTGGCAAGCGCAGGATGACACCACCGAACATCTGGACGCTGAAGAGATCGCCTTTTACGCCGAAGGCCTGCTCGTCGAAGGCTTCAGCCTGATCTGGCAGGCCTTTGCGGCGACCGAAACGCCCAAAGAGCCTGAATATGTGGTCTTGATGTTCTGGCAAGGCACTGCCCCCCCGCCGCCCGGCCCGCCGGAAGGCTGGGTCGTCATGGCTCAGGGCACATGGCAAGGGGGCGTGTGATGGCCTGGTGGCAGGGCTTTGGTCCAGTTCGGTTGGGCCTGCCACCGCTTGACCTGACGCGCGCGGCCCTTGGGGCGGCGCTGGGGCTGCTTGCTGCCGATCTGGTGCTGTGGGGGCTTGGCGCGGGACAAACCGCGCTGATCGCCCCCTTCGGCGCGTCGGCCTTTCTGATCTTCACCGTGCCAGGCAGCCCCTTGGCCCAACCCTGGCCCACCGTTGTCGGCAACACCGTCTCGGCCCTCGCCGCCTTGGCGGTGTTGGCGATTGGCCTGCCGCAACTGGCCACGATCTGCCTGGCCGTGCTGCTGGCAATCCTGATCATGGCGCTGACCCGGTCCATGCACCCGCCCGGTGGTGCCGTGGCGATTGCGACGGTCCTCGCCGCCCCCGGCCTCAGCTTTGCCCTGATCCCGGTCGCGGTGGGCAGTGCTGCACTGGTGTTGACAGGCGTCCTCTGGCAGCTTGCCCTTGGCCGCCCCTATCCCATTCGCCCGAAACCCTAAGCCAAAGGCCCCGCCCATGACCTCCAGCTTTGCCGCCCTGCATGCCGATTGCGCCGCCCTTGGCACCCGCCTCTTCACAATCACCACGCTGGACACCAAGGCCGACCTTGCTCACCGCGCCTATACCTCGCACCCGGTGGAATACCCCACCGCCGGCACCAAACCGATGACCCGCGACGGCTGGCACGCGTTTTGCATCGAGGGCCAGCAAACCTTTGTCGCCAACACCGCCCCCGAGTTTGCCAAATGCTTCTTCGACCACGCCCTGATCACCTCGATGGGCCTTGGCTCTTGCATCAATGTGCCCGTGGTCCATGACGGCACCGTCCTTGCCACCGTGAACCTGCTGGCCGAAGAACAGCACTTCACCCCCGAACGGCTGGCCGCCTATCACGCCATCATCGCCCGGCACCATGCCGCCCTTGTGGCCGACCTGACCCGATGAAACAAACCCGCATCCCCAGCGCCGATGGCCTGAACCTCGCCGTGTATGAGGCGGGCAACCCCACCGGCCCCGCCATCCTGTTCATTCACGGCTTCAATCAGGCCTCTCTGTGCTGGTATCAGCAGATGGAGGACCGCGATCTGGCCGCCCGCTTCCGCATGGTCGCCTATGACATCCGGGGCCACGGCGCATCCGACCAGCCCGAAGACGTGGCCCGCTATGCGAACGAAGCGGACTTTGCCGCCGATACCCATGCCGTCATCACGACCCTTGGCCTTGACCGGCCCGTGCTGGTGGGCTGGTCCTATGCCGGTCGTCTGATCAACGACTACGTGCGCCATTATGGCACCGGGGCGATTGCCGGCATCAACTATGTCGGCGCGAAACTCGACAGTGACCCCGCCTTCAACGGCCCCGGCAACGAACATTTCCGCGACATGCTGCGCCCCGACCTTGCGCGTGAGATTGCCGCTGTCGAGAAATTCCTGCGCGCCTGCTTTTTCCTGCCTCCGCCCGAGAAAACCATCGCTCAGGCCCGCTACTACAACATGCGCATGACCCCGCGCACCCGGCGCGCACACCTGACCCGAAGCCCCGACGATGGCGCTGTTCTGGCCACGCTGGATGTGCCGGTCCTCTTGACCCAAGGATCACGTGATACCCTGGTGCTGCCCGGTCTGGCCCAGGCCCGCGCCCCCCTGATCCCCGATGCACAACTGTCCATGTATCACGGCATCGGCCACATGCCCTTCGCCGAGGACACTCCCCGCTTCAACCGCGAACTGGCGGCCTTCGTGACGGCGTGCAAAGATAGCTGACGAATTTGGTTGATAAATGCCCTGCTCTCACTAATTTGATCGAATGGCCTGAAATCTGGCCCAAGAACATTGGTTCCGTGCACAAACGCACTCTCAGGGAGTTTAACATGCAAAAGATCAAACTGATGGGGACGGCGGCGCTTTGCCTTGCCGTTGCAACCAGCCCGGTCGTGGCACAAGTCACCGCCGTCGGCGACAGCGAAGGCCAGGTCAACATCGTGGCTTGGGCCGGCTACATCGAACGCGGCGAAAGCGATCCGGCGTTTGACTGGGTCACCAAATTCGAGGCCGCCTCGGGCTGCAAGGTCAACGTCAAGACCGCCAACACCAGCGACGAAATGGTCGCCCTGATGAACGAAGGCGGCTTTGACCTTGTCACCGCCTCGGGCGACGCCTCGCTGCGCCTGATCGCGGGCAAGCGTGTGCAGCCGATCAACATCGACCTGATCCCGTCCTGGTCCACCGTTGATGAGCGGTTGAAGAACGCCAGCTGGCACACCGTGGATGGCGTGCATTACGGCGTGCCCTATATGTGGGGGCCGAACGTCCTGATGTACAACACCGAAGTGTTCAAAGAGGCACCGACCTCGTGGAACGTGGTGTTCGAACCGATGGACCTGCCCGATGGCAAGCCGAACGCAGGCCGCGTGCAGGCCTATGACGGCCCGATCCACATTGCCGACGCCGCGCAGTACCTGATGTTCCACAAGCCCGAACTGGGCATCACCTCGCCCTATGAGTTGAACGAAGACCAGTACAAGGCCGCCCTTGACCTGCTGCGCGTGCAGCGCACGATCGTGGGCCGCTACTGGCACGACGCCTTCATCCAGATGGATGACTTCAAGAATGAAGGCGTGGTTGCCTCGGGCTCCTGGCCGTTCCAGGTCGGTCTGCTGGCCGCGGATTCGCCCATCGCCTCGACCATCCCGCAAGAAGGGGCCACGGGCTGGGCTGACACCACGATGATGCATGTGGACAGCGCCAACCCCAACTGCGCCTACAAGTGGATGGAACATTCGCTGGCCTCCAACCTGCAATCCGACCTGTCGGTCTGGTTTGGTGCCAACCCCGCCGTTCTGGCCGCCTGCACCGATGGCCGCGGCATGCAAACCGCCGAGGGCTGCACCGCCAACGGTCTGGACAACTTCGACAAGATCCGCTTCTGGACCACCCCCATCGCCAACTGCTCCCAAGGTGAAGGCGCCTGCGTGCCCTATTACCGCTGGGTCAGCGATTACATCGGTGTGATCGGCGGACGGTAACTAAGATGGGCAAACCTGCGCCTTGCCACGGCAAAGCGCAGAACTGCCCATCCTACAAGAACCGGGCAGGGTAAATCCTGCCCGGTCCCTTTTTCGGAAATGATCCCATGACCTCTGCCGTTGAATTCCAGGCGGTGTCGCGCCATTTCGGTGCCACCAAGGCCGTAGATGCCGTTGACCTGACCATCGCCGAAGGCGCCTTCTTTGCCATGCTTGGCCCCTCCGGCTCGGGCAAGACGACCTGCCTGCGCCTGATTTCGGGGTTCGAGAAACCCACTTCCGGCCAGATCCGGATCTTTGGCGAAGATGTCTCAGCCGTCCCGCCCCACCTGCGCCACGTCAACACCGTCTTTCAAGACTATGCCCTGTTCCCGCACATGAACGTGCGCGACAACGTGGCCTACGGGCTGATGGTCAAAGGCATGGCCCGAACCCCCCGCTATGCCAAGGCTGAGGACATGCTGGCCCTCGTCCACCTTGACGGCTACGGCGACCGCAAGCCCGCCCAACTGTCCGGCGGCCAGCGCCAACGCGTCGCCCTCGCCCGCGCCCTCGTCAACGAACCCCGCGTCCTCCTGCTCGACGAACCCCTTGGCGCCCTTGACCTCAAACTGCGCGAGGCAATGCAGGACGAGCTTAAATCCCTGCAAAAGCGCCTTGGCATCACCTTCGTCTTCGTCACCCATGACCAGTCCGAGGCGCTGTCGATGGCCGATAGCCTGGCCGTCTTCAACAACGGCCGCATCGCCCAGATCGGCACCCCCACCGACATCTACGCCCACCCCAAAACCCGCTTCGTGGCCGATTTCGTGGGTTCGTCCAACGTCCTGCCGCCCGCCCTGACCCAATCCTTGGGCGGCCCCACCAAATGGTCCTCCCTCCGCCCCGAGGCGCTGCACCCCGCCCCCTTTGGCCCCATCACCGGCACGGTCACCGCCCTCCGCTACCTCGGTGCAGGCCACCGCGTCACCGTCACCACCCAAGGCCAGGACATCGCAGCCCATCTGCCCAGCGGCACCGCGACCCCGCAGGTCGGCAGCCAGATGACCCTGACCTTCGACCCCGCCGCGCTGCACGTGATGGACGAGGCATGACCGCACCCGCCATCATCCCCCCCCGTGGCCTTGCCGACCGGCTGACAACGCTCTTCTGGCGCCACCCAAGGCTGCTCTTGTCCCTGCTGATCGCTCCGCCGCTCCTGTGGCTGGGCGTGGTCTACTTGGGCTCCCTCGCCGCCCTACTGCTGCAATCCTTCTATTCCATAGACGAATTCTCAGGCCTCATCGTCCATGAATTCACCCTGAAAACCTATGGCGAACTGCTGCGCCCCTCGAACGCCGATGTCATCCTGCGCACCCTTGGCATGGCCATCGCCGTCACCATCGCCTCAGCCTTCATCGCCTTCCCCATCGCCTATTTCGCCGCCCGCTATGCCAAGGGCCGCTGGAAGGCCGCCTTCTACCTCGGCATCATGCTGCCGCTCTGGTCCTCCTATCTGGTCAAGGTCTACGCCTGGAAACTGATCCTGGCCAAGGAAGGCATCCTGACCTGGGCGACCGAGGCGACGCATACAAGCTGGCTTCTGAACGCCGCGCTCAGCCTGCCCGGTGTGGGCGGCAACTCGCTCTCCACCTCCTACATCGGCACCTTCCTGACCTTCACCTATGTCTGGCTGCCCTTCATGATCCTGCCCATGCAGGCCTCGTTGGAGCGTGTTCCCAATTCGATGTTGGAGGCCGCCGCCGACCTGGGCGCCACCGCCCGCCAGACCTTTCGCACCGTGGTCCTGCCCCTCGCCATGCCGGGCATCGTGGCCGGGTCAATCTTCACCTTCTCGCTGACCTTGGGCGACTACATCATCCCCCAGATCATTGGCACCTCCGCCTCCTTCATCGGCATGGCGGTTTACCAATTGCAAGGCACCGCCGGGAACATCCCCCTTGCCGCCGCCTTCGCCGTGGTTCCCATCGTCATCATGCTGATCTACCTCAGCCTAGCCAAACGCGCGGGGGCCTTCGATGCGCTCTGAAGCCTCCCTCGGACTGAAGATCGCCGCCATTGCAGGCCTGTTGTTCCTGCACCTGCCGATCCTGCTGATCTTCCTCTACGCCTTCACAACCGAAGAACGCTCCTTCACCTTCCCGCCCCCGGGCCTGACCACCGAATGGTTCGCCGTCGCCTGGAACCGCCCCGACATCTGGCCCCCCCTCTACCTGTCGCTACAGGTCGCGGCCCTGTCCACTGTGCTGGCCCTGATCCTTGGCACTCTCGTCGCCGCCGCAATGGCCGGGACCCGCTTCTTTGGCCGCGATCAGGTGTCCCTGCTCATCATCCTGCCCATCGCGCTGCCCGGTGTGATCACCGGCATCTCGATGCGCTCGGCCTTCTCGATCATGGACATCCCGTTCTCGACGCTGACCATCGTGCTGGGCCATGCAACCTTCTGCATCGTCATCGTCTACAACAACGCCGTCGCCCGCTTCCGCCGCCTGTCCGGCGGCATCCTTGAGGCCTCCGCCGACCTCGGCGCCAATTCCTTCCAGACCTTCCGCTTTGTCCTGCTGCCGAACCTCGGCTCTGCCCTTTTGGCAGGCGGAATGCTCGCCTTCGCCCTGTCCTTCGACGAAGTGATCGTGACCACCTTCACCGCAGGCCAACAAAGCACGCTGCCAATCTGGATGCTCGAAGAACTGGTCCGCCCCCGCCAACGCCCGGTGACCAATGTAGTCGCAATGGTGGTCTTCATCGCCACCTTCATCCCCATCCTGATCGCCTATTACCTGACCCGTGGCGGGTCCGAAACCGCAGGCGGCGGCAAGTAGGTCGGGGTTTCACCCCGACTCTTCAACCCTGCGCCCCGGTATAGCTGTGAAATCAAAATCTAACGCCCGGTCAATACAAAGCCACAACCCATTTAAATAAAACACCTCCCGCAGCATTCCACGCGTGGAACGCTGCGGGAAATCCGCCCTCAGGCTCAGTCCGCGATCACATCCTGACGCTGCTGACCCAGACCCTCGATGGCCAGTTCAACCACATCGCCCGCCTTCAGATAAACCGGGCTCGGCTTCATCCCCATGCCCACACCGGGCGGGGTCCCGGTCGAGATTACGTCACCCGGTTCCAGGCTCATGAACTGCGACAGATAGCTGACCAGATACTTGACCCCGTAAACCATCGTCTTGGTCGACCCGTTCTGCCGCTTGACCCCATTGACGGTCAGCCACATCCCCAGATTCTGCGGATCCGCAACCTCATCCCGCGTCACCAACCATGGGCCAAGCTGGCCAAAGTTGTCGCAGGATTTCCCCTTGGTCCACTGCCCGCTGCGTTCGGTCTGAAACGCCCGCTCGGACACGTCATGGGCGACGGCATAGCCCGCCACATAGTCCATCGCGTCGTCCTGCGAGACATACTTGGCCCGTTTGCCGATGATGACCGCCAGTTCCACCTCCCAGTCCGTCTTGGTCGAGGTGCGGGGAATGATGATCGGGTCGGTCGGCCCGCAGATTGCAGAGGTGGCCTTCATGAAGATCACAGGCTCGGGCGGAACCTGCATGCCGCTTTCAGCGGCGTGGTCCGCATAGTTCAACCCGATGCAGATGAACTTGCCCGTCCCCGCCACGCAGGCCCCAAGCCGGGTCCCTGCCGCAACAACTGGCAAGGCCGAGGGGTCAACCCCCCGCAGCATCCCCAGACCCACATCCGACAGAACCGCCCCGCCGATATCGGGCACCAGCCCTGACAGATCGCGAACCGTGCCGTCCGAATGCATCAGACCGGGCTTTTCCTGACCCCGAGGGCCGTGGCGCAAAAGTTTCATCTCTTCCTCCTCAAACGTTGGACCAACCGCCGTCGATCACATGGGCGACCCCGGTCGTATAGCTGGACTCGTCGCTGGCAAGATAGACCACCAGCGCCGCAATTTCTTCGGGCCGCCCGATACGCCCGATGGGCTGCCGGGCAATGAAGGCCGCCTTGGCCGCCTCATAGTTCCCCGTGTCGTGCAACCGCTGCTCCAACGACGGGCTTTCCACCGTGCCGGGGCAAATTGCGTTGCAGCGAATTCCCTTGGTGATGAAATCAGCCGCAATCGCCTTGGTCAACCCGATGACCCCTGCCTTGGTTGCGCCATAGACGAACCGGTTCGGCGCCCCGATGATGGACCCTGCCACAGACGCCATGTTGATGATGCTGCCGCTACCCTGCGCCAACATGCCCGGCAGGAAGGACCGGCACATGCGGTACATGGCTGTCATGTTCAGATCCATGGAAAAGGCCCACTGATCCTCATCACAGTCCATGATGGTGCCCGCCGCCACAAAGCCCGCGCAGTTGAACAGCGCATCGACCCGCCCCGCCGCCTCGACTGCCGCCGCGATGGATGCCGGGTCGCGCACGTTCAGAACCCGGGTTTCCAACCCCTCGGCGGCCAGGGTGGCCAGCGCCGCCTCATTGACGTCGGTCGCCAGAACCTGCGCCCCTTCACGGGCCATCGCAAGGGC
Organism: Pseudorhodobacter antarcticus; assembly: GCA_945897655.1. Classification (GTDB taxonomy): domain Bacteria; phylum Pseudomonadota; class Alphaproteobacteria; order Rhodobacterales; family Rhodobacteraceae; genus Stagnihabitans. Next base: position 2,293 of record CAMDHB010000033.1, on the reverse strand, counting down.
ACTTGCCCGCCCGATGCCCTGCCCTGCCGCGGTTACCAAGGCCCGCTTGCCGTTCAGCCGTCCCATGTCAGTTCTCCTCATGTGCAGGGGCGCGCCCAGACGGCGCAAGATAGGGGCGCGACACATCGCGCAACGTGGCATCCAGCACCTCGACCTCCAGCGCAATCGCGCCGTCACCGGCCAGGGTCAGGTCAATGCGCCCCGCCCCTTCGGCACCGGGTTGGAAGGCAATCGACAGCAGCGACAACACGGTATCCGCCTCGCGCCGGTCAATGCCTTGGCTTTTCACCGACAGAACGCCCTCAAACACCAACAGGCTTTGGACCCGCTCATACCCCCGGCGGGCGCGTTCAGCGGCGTCACGATCCTCCCACCGAAAGCGGTTCAAGAGCAGGGCAAAGCGGCGGCGCTTGGCGGCATAGGTCATTTCAGTGATAGGAAACACGGCATCCTGCAGCAGGGTCGACAACACCGACAACCCCTCGGCATCCTGCGCGATCAGGCGCAGGGGGGCGTCATCGGCGTCTTCAAACCGGGCATCGGTCATGTCTTGATCCGTTCGATCTGCGCCCCGCAGGCGCGCAGCTTTTCTTCAACCCTCTCGTAGCCGCGGTCAAGGTGATAGACCCGGCTGACCACAGTTTCCCCTTCAGCGGCCAAAGCGGCAAGGATCAGGCTGACCGAGGCGCGCAGGTCCGTGGCCATCACCCGGGCCCCTCGCAGTTTGTCGACACCCGTCACACGGGCCATGCCGCCATGAACATCGATCTTCGCTCCCATGCGGATCAGTTCCGGCGCATGCATGAACCGGTTCTCAAAGATCTTCTCTTCCAGAACCGAGGTGCCATTAGCCGTGCACAGCAGCGCCATCATCTGCGCCTGCAAATCGGTCGGGAACCCCGGGAAAGGCTCGGTCGTCACATTGACAGCACTCACCCGGCCGTTCTTGCGCGACACCTTCAAGCCACGCTCGGTCTCGGTCACCGAAACCCCCGCCTCGTCCAGCTTTTCGGCGAATGCCCCGACCAGTTCCATCCGGCCGCCCAGACATTCCACCTCGCCCCCGCAGATCGCCGGAACCAGCATATAGGTCCCCAGTTCGATCCGGTCGGTCACAACGGGATGCGTGGCCCCATTCAGCCGGTCAACTCCTTGAATGGTAAGGGACGAGGTGCCCTCCCCCTCAATCTGCGCACCCATCTTGCGCAGGCAGCGCGCGAGGTCGACAATCTCCGGCTCCCGTGCGGCATTCTTCAGAACCGTGGTGCCCTTGGCCAGCGTGGCCGCCATCAGCGCATTCTCGGTCGCCCCGACGGACACAAAGGGAAACTCGAACACCGCCCCCTTCAGACGCCCGCCCGGCGCCTTGGCGTGGATATAGCCGTCGCGCAGGTCCAGCGTCGCCCCCATCGCCTCCAACGCGCGCAGGTGCAAATCGACCGGCCGCGCGCCGATCGCACATCCCCCCGGCAGCGACACAACCGCATGACCATCCCGCGCCAGCATCGGCCCCAGCACCAAAATCGATGCCCGCATCTTGCGCACGATGTCATAGTCGGCGGTGTGGTTCGTGATGCTGTGACTGGACATCGCCAACACCAACCCGTCCTGCAGGCTGGCAACCTCGGCCCCAAGCGAGCGCAAAAGCTGCGTCATCGTGGCAATATCCGACAGACGCGGCGCATTGGTCAGCGTCAGCGGCTCTTCTGACAGCAGCGTCGCTGGCATCAAGGTCAGACAGGCGTTCTTGGCGCCTGCAATCGGGATCGCACCCGTCAGCGCGCCATTACCCCTTACAACAATCGAATCCATCTGCCTGCCTCACCCTTTTTCAGTCTTGTCGCCGCCTTGACCCGTCGCGTCATCTTCGGACCTTGCGCGCACCTGCTGCTTGCGCTTGGCCATATTGGCCTTCAACGCCACCTTCAACCGTCCTTCGCGATGCTGGGCGCGTTGGCTCTTGGGCTGCTTGGCAGGGCTTGGAACGGGGTCGTCGGTCATGCAAGGTGGTGTATCGCAACCTGCGGGAACCGTCCAGATCAGCCGCTGCATCCCCGCCCCAAACCGGCAGTGCCACCGTAGCAACCCAAGACCCGGCCCGCCCGGCCGCTCACCGTCTGGCCCAAAGTGTAACTTCCCGACAGTATTTGCCCATAGGCCCTTGCACGATCGCCGAATTGAGTCTAATTGCCCGCCACGTCAGGCAAAACACTCCGGCCGGACACCGGCGCTGCAGTAGCTCAGTGGTAGAGCACTCCCTTGGTAAGGGAGAGGTCGAGAGTTCAATCCTCTC
>CAMDHB010000032.1 GCA_945897655.1 Pseudorhodobacter antarcticus | reverse complement strand
GGAAGTCTGCTTCGGCGCCCGGCCAGTCGTCATTCTGGAATCGGCAGCCCGCGCGTTTGTAGAAAAGCGGCCAGTTGCCGGGGGCGGGATTCGGTACCAGGGCGATTGCATTGGAATAGGCTGAGATCGCCAGATCGCAGCGATCCTGGCGGCGCAAGGCATCGCCAAGGGCGATTTGTGCCAAGATATCTTCGGGTTTGAGGGCCACCAAATCCTTCAGGATTGCCAAGGCCTCGTCGGTGCTGCCTAGCTTGATCGCAGCGTCAGCCTGCCCGATGCGGGCAGTGGCAAAGGCCGGGTCGGTGGCGGGGACAGCGGCAAGCACGTCGATGACCAGGTCAAAGCGTTCCTACTTGTCAAGGATGCCTGCGGCCATCAGTTGCGCCTCGACATGATCTGGACGCAGGGCCGTCGCGGCGCGGACGTAAAGCAGGACATTGGTTTGGTCGGCCTGATCGTTCAGGGCGGTGGCTAGGGTAAAGAACACCTCGGCCATGCCGTCAGTTGCATTGCGGACGGTGTCGAAAGCGAGAGTTTCGCCCGCAACCAGCCTGCGCCGCGTGTCAAACATCCACGGATCGAGGCGCGTGCCAAAGGATCGGTCAATCAGGGCTATGGCATCGGGATTGCGTTCAAGTTGGCTCAGGATCTGAACAAGAGCCAGGACGGCGGGCCGCAGTTGCAGGGCAGGTGCGGCATCCGGCGTGGACAGCAGGCGGTCAGCCCCCTCGAAGTCGCCGGAAGAGGCGAGTGCGAGGGCCTTGTGATAGTTTCCGAAGGCGCCGGTTCCGGACGTGGCGATGATGGCGTCGAAATCTGCCAGTGCCGCCGTCATGTTGCCGGTGCCGACCTTGGCCCAAGCCGCCAAGAGCCGGTCGATCACGGCGCCGATGGTGTTACCTGCCGCCAGATCTGTCAGGATCTGGTCAAAATCGCCGGACCGCGCATTCGCCGTCAGCACCGCCAGCGAGGCGATCTGGTTGCTTTTTCCGCTGGTTAGCAGCACGCGGCCAATTGTGGCGGCCTCTGTGATCTGACCAAGGGCCAGATGGGCGGCAACGGCCCCTTCCAGAAGGGCGGGGTTGGTGGGGTCGGATACTAAAACCCGGTCAAACCACTTGGCGGCCTCTGCAAAATCATTACGGATCGAGGCCTGCCGGGCCGCCAGATAAGCTCCGGCCTGGCCATTATCGGCATTTGCTGGAAGGGGGAGCAAGTTGGCCATGACCATTGCAAGGACGATTAGGTGAGGTCGTGGCATGGCGGCTCCTTCAGGCTTGCAGCGAAGCTAGAGGGAGGACGGGGCAAGGGCAATGCAGTCGCTGATGAAATGATGCCCGGCCATGGTTACGGGCAAGCACTTTCGGGTGATGCAGGTCTTCGCAGTATGGACCCTTGGACCCGCCAAATCGAGGATCGAACCAAGCCGTCACTTGCACTTTTGTCCCCGACCATGCGGACGGGCCGGGGCGAGGTCGATTGGATCCGATTTTGTGCCGATGTCTGCGGCAATAAAGGCCCGGATCCGCCCTATTCCCCAGCCCCCTCACATGTTGGGATAGTTCGGGCCCCCGCCACCCTGCGGGGTGGTCCAAGTGATGTTCTGCGACGGATCCTTGATGTCGCATGTCTTGCAGTGGACGCAGTTCTGGAAGTTGATCTGAAAGCGTGGCTCTTTCCCGGCCTCTGCAATCACTTCGTAAACACCAGCGGGACAGTAGCGTTGGGCTGGTTCGTTGAACTGGGGCAGGTTGACCGCGATCGGGACCCGCGGGTCGGTCAGTTTCAAGTGGGCAGGTTGATCGGCGTCATGGTTGGTGGCCGAGAAGGCAAGGTTCGTCAGACGGTCAAAGGACAGGACGCCGTCGGGTTTGGGATAGTCGATTGGGGCGAATTTGGCGGCAAGGCCAGTGGCGGCGGCATCGGATTTCCGATGTTTCAGGGTGCCGAATAAGGACAGGCCAAACAGCGAGTTCGTCCACATGTCCAGGCCTCCGCCCATCAGGGACGCGATAAGGCCGTAGTTGGACCAGAGCGGTTTTACATTACGGACTTTTTTCAGGTCCTGGCCTATGGCGCCGTTACGCACCTCGGTCTCATATGCGGTAAGCTCATTGCCCCGGCGACCGGCGGTGATCGCGGCATGGGCTGCCTCGGCGGCGGCCTTGCCAGACAGCATAGCGTTGTGGTTGCCCTTGATGCGCGGCACGTTCACAAGGCCAGCGGTGCAACCCAGAAGGGCCACGCCCGGCGCGACCATTTTGGGGATGGATTGCCAGCCGCCTTCCGAGATGGCGCGTGCACCGTAAGCCACGCGTTTGCCGCCCTTGAGCAGATCAGCCACCATCGGGTGATGCTTGAAACGCTGGAATTCCATGTAGGGATAAAGGTGGGGGTTTTCGTAGTTGAGGTGAACGACGAAGCCCACGTAGACCTGATTGTTCTCAAGGTGATAGATGAACGAGCCGCCCCCGGCATTGGAGCCCAAGGGCCAGCCCATCGTGTGGGTGACGCGCCCTTCGTGGTGCTTGGCGGGGTCGATTTGCCAGATTTCCTTCATCCCCAGCCCGAACTTCTGGGGGGATTTTCCAGCCGACAGGTCGTATTTTGCGATGATCTGCTTGGCGAGGGAGCCGCGCACACCTTCAGACAGGAAGACATACTTGCCCGCCAGAATCATGCCCGGCTCGTAAGACGGGCCGGGGGTTCCGTCGGCATTTTTGCCGAACTCGCCCGCGACGACGCCTCGCACCTCACCCGATGGGCCGTAAACGAGTTCAGAACAGGCCATGCCGGGGAAGATTTCGACGCCAAGTCCTTCTGCCACCTGCGCCAGCCAGCGGCAGACATTGGCCATCGAGACGATGTAGTTGCCGTGGTTGTTCATCAGGGGCGGCATCGGCCAGTTGGGGATGCGCATCTGACCTGCGGGCCCGAGGATGTAGAAGTTGTCCTCGGTCACCTCGGTCTTGATGGGGGCACCCATGTTGCGCCAATCGGGCAGAAGCGCGTCAAGTCCTGACGGGTCCAGCACGGCGCCAGAGAGGATATGCGCACCGATTTCCGAGCCCTTTTCCAGCAGGACAACCGACAGGCCGGGATCCAACTGTTTCAGCCTGATCGCCGCAGACAGGCCTGACGGACCGCCGCCCACGATGACAACGTCATATTCCATCTCTTCGCGGGTGATCTGTTGCGGCATGGCTTCCTCGTGGCTTTGTCTGAACGTCATTGCCCTAAGGCAGCGGTGTGGTCAATTCCTGCCCGAAATTCCGGTGCGTCTGCGACCAGAAAGGGTTTAATTGCGCCTTCCCTCTTGCATTCTGCGGCCCTTAAGGCTCTGTAAGAGGCAATGAGTTTAAAGGTCATGGTCCATCCCGGACCGTGGCCTTGTCATTTGCGCGAGTATAGCGATGGACAAGATACCGATGACCCGTGCTGGTTTCACCGCACTGGATGAAGAATTGAAGCTTTTGAAGTCGGTGGAACGGCCGGCCGTGATCCGCGCCATTGCGGAGGCGCGCGAGCATGGTGATCTTTCGGAGAATGCCGAATATCACGCGGCGCGCGAAAAGCAGAGCTTCATCGAGGGGCGAATCAAGGAGCTGGAGGCGCTTGTGTCGCTGGCCGAGGTGATTGACCCCAGCAAACTGTCAGGGACGGTGAAGTTCGGCGCGACCGTCAAGCTGGCGGATGAGGACACGGGCGAGGAAAAGACCTATCAGATTGTCGGCGAGCCTGAGGCGGATATCGAAAACGGCAAGCTGAACATCCGCTCGCCTCTGGCGCGGGCGCTGATCGGCAAGGACGAGGGCGATTCTGTCGAGGTCAAATCACCCGGTGGGCAGCGCAATTATGAAGTGCTGAGCATTCGGTTCATTTGACCGCGAATCGGGCCGGGCAACACTGAAGACGCGGAAAGTGGAATGGCCAAAGCTGAGGACGCGATCATCGTATCTGGAGGCGACGTGACGGCACCACAAACCAGCCTCGGCGCGCTGGAATGGGTGGCGGGCGCGATGTCTTTGATTTGGCTGGGTGCCGTTGGCGCCTATGTCTGGACGGCGCCTGAAGGGGCGGGCACACTGGGGTTGGTGCTGACCCTGTTGGTGGTGTTCTTGCCGCTTGCCTTGATCTGGGCGTCGGTCGTGACCTTGCGATCCGTCCGTGCCCTGCGGGGCGAGGCGCAAAGGTTGAAGGCCACGGTCGAGGCGATGCGGGCGGCCTACGTCCAAAGTCAGCAGGTGGCGCAAGCTGTCGCCAAGCCCTCAGTCGAAAAGAAGCTGGACGAACTTGCCGCTTCGGCGCGGCATACCGAGACTGTGCTGGCCTCGTTCACCTCGCGCCGCGATCAGACGCTGACCCAAGCCTCGGCTGACCGCAAGGCAGCATTGGTCGCACCACGTCCTGCCCCGCCCGAGCAGGAACAGCCCGGCCTTGCACTGGGCACCCCGGCCGAGGATATGCGGCCGCCGTTATCGGTGGCGGATTTCATCAAGGCTTTGCAGTTTCCCGAATCGCCGGATGACAAGGACGGCTTCCGCGCCCTGCGCTTGGCGCTTGAGGACCGGACGACCGCCAAGCTTATCCGCGCGTCACAGGACGTGCTGACACTGTTGGCGCAGGAAGGCATCTACATGGATGACCTTAAACCTGACAGGGCAAGGTCGGAACTGTGGCGGCGCTTTGCGTCAGGTGAGCGGGGCCGTGCGATAGCGGCGCTTGGTGGGATCAGGGACCGCTCCAGCCTGGCACTGACGACCGGTCGGATGCGTGAGGATACAGTGTTCCGCGACGCCGGTCACCATTTCCTGCGCTGTTTTGACAAGACCTTTGCCGCCTTCGAACCCAATGCGACGGATGAAGAGTTGGCAGAATTGGCCGATACCCGCACCGCGCGTGCCTTCATGTTGTTTGGTCGGGTGACAGGGACATTTGACTGAGGGGTTGGTCCTGCCACTGATCCCGCGCTTGTGGTCTGTTGGGGATTGGGGCGGCCTCGCTTTCGGAATGCCCGCAGTTCTAAACCGGTTTGACCATCGTGAAGGCTGCATCAAAGCCAAACACCCAGCGCAATGGTCCGATGCTTTGCCGTGCCGTCACGTCGAAGCCTAGCCGCTTGTACAATGCGACGGCGCGCAGGTTGCTGTCGATCACGTCAAGGCGAACCGAAGAATAGCCTCGCGTGCGGGCCTCGGCACAAATCGCCTTCATCAGCGCGGTCCCCACACCCTGACTGCGCGCGGTGTCGTCGACGCACAAACCGTCCAGCAGAAAATGGTCATTGTCCACCCCGTCCGACAGCCACCCCAACAAGAGGCCGCGCCAAAGGGACCCGACTTTGCCATATATCTCAGCCATGTCCTGCGCTTGGCCCGAGGCAAAACTGCCGCGCACCGTCTTGAAGCCTGCAATGCCCAGAAGCTGGCCCTGACCATTGCAGGCGATGATCACCTGATCGGCGCGGATGACGCGCACCAGAAAGCGCAAGGCGCGGTCCTGTGGCCCCATGACCGGCCCCAGCTTACTGCCGAAGGCCTGCCAGTAAAGCCGTGCAGCATCGGCGCGCAGGTGTTCGGGCAAACCCAGTTGCAGGGTGATCCCAGTCACGACAGGGCCCGAAGCAGGGCATCCTGATGACCCACCCCGAGGATCCAGCCTTCTTCGGCCGCCTCGGTCGGGGTGACGAACAGGGGGGAAAGAGCGTTGGTTTGCGACAACGCAAACAGAGCCTTGGCGAGGAGCCTGACCTGCGCCTCATCCTTGATCGGGGCGGGATCGGATTTGACGGCGACGGACAGAAGCGAGGGGTACACCTCGGCCAGGACAAGGGGCGCTGAGGGGGTGTCAAAGGGCCAGACATGGGCGCCAGGGCGTTGCGAAAGGCGGTGGATCAGCGGCAGGCCCATCAGGGACTGCGAGCCTACGGAGCCTGTGGTGTAAAGCTTCCACACCGGTTGTGCGGATGGGATCAGCCCCTCGACCCGGCGGCGTTCGGCAAGACCCAACGTGGCATAGTTCACCGCCTTGGTCGGCGGCAGATGTTGATGGGCCGCGCTGTCTGGGCGGCCCCAGAACGGGCCCGGGGCATGAAACAGCGCGTTGATCTGGTCGGCCACGGCAAAGCGGTTGTTGGCGTTCGACGCCATGTCGGTGATGTGCCGGTCCAGCCAATGCCAGACGGCTTGCGCCCGGGGTTGGCCGGTCAGGTGCGCGGCAAATCCCTGCGGGTAGCCCATCGGAAAGTCGAATCCCAACAGTACGCGACGCCCGGCAGCCGCCTCGGCATCCAGAAGGCTGATCAGGAATGTTTCTGCGGCATGGCGGGTGCGGTGATAGGTGGTGGTCACACCACTCGCCCGGGCAACCCCAACCCAGATGGCATCTTTGGAGGGGTTCTGCGGGCTGGGCGCCGCGGCGGCGGACCAGTCGACAATGGCGACAGTGTCGAAGGGCTGGGTATGGGTCAGGCCGGTTTCAGACAGGATGAACTGGGCCACAGCCTCGGTATCGTTCAGGTCCAGCACGGGCACGGTCAGTGGGGGCAGGGCGGTATCGGTGGCAACGGCGCGGGTGGTCGGGTCGGTCGGTTGGATCAGGTCATGCCCGGCCTCGGCGCGGAACACCTCGATCTTGGGATGGGCGTCGCGTTTGTAGCCTTCAACCAGCACAAGATCGACGGGGGCTAGCCGGGTCAGGATTTCGGTAAGGGTGGGTTCCGGACCACGGTGTTCGTGCAAAAGTGCGAACCGGTGGGCCGAGGCGAGGACTACCTCGTGTGCCCCGGCGGCACGGTGGCGGAAGGTGTCCTTGCCAGGCTGATCCAGATCGACATCGTGGTGAACATGCTTGACGCTGGAAACGGTAAAGCCCTTGGCGGTGATGCAGGCCAGCAAACGTTCCGTCAGGCCGGTTTTGCCCGAGTTTTTCCAGCCGATGATGCCATAAACCTTCACGATGCCCGCTCCAACAGCCCGGACAGACGCGCAAGGTCTTCGGGGGTGTTGGCATTGGCAAAGGCCAAGGCATCGGGGAAATCGGCCAATGCCGCGCCGTGGGCGGCGGCAAAGTCGCGGACGCGGGGCTTGGCGCCTGATGCCAGAAACGCCGCAAGTGCGGGGGCAAGGGAGACAGGCCACAGGCCAAAGGTCGGATGCGTGTCGCCATGGCTGGACGCAAGGGCCAGACCCGGGCCCTCGGCGGCTAGGCACAAGCGGGGCACGAGGTCGGGCGGCAGGAAGGGGCCATCGACGGGAACCGAGACAACGGCGGTTGCCCCCTGCGTAGCCCCCCAGATCAGGCCCGACAGGATGCCCGACAAGGGGCCGTTCGAGCCGGCATCCGGCAGGACGGGCAGGCCAAACGTCGCAAAGCGGGTTGCATCACCGTTGGCCGAGAGGGCCAGAGCCTGCACCTGCGGATCAAAACGGGCAATGACGTGGTACAGCAAGCTGGCACCGGCAAGGTGCACAAGCGCCTTGTCGGCCCCGCCCATGCGGCGCCCTTGGCCACCTGCCAGAATTACGCCAAAAATCCTCATGCCCTGCGCCATCCTTTTGGATTTCCTTGGGGTAAGCGTTCTGGCGCCTGGGGTAAAGCCCGCCTCACCCCTCGGGCAGGGCGATCAGCGGCGATCCGGGCAGTGTGCGGCGCAGGTCGCCGTCAAGGGAAGTAAGTTTGCGGGTAATGACCCCCGGCAATGCGGCAAACCCGCGTGACAGCTTCTTGGGAAACCAAGTGGATGGCAGGCTTTCGAACCCCGGAACTGACCGCAAGACGGTGCTTACCGCCCGCGTGCAGGCGGCCTTGTTGGCAGCACCATAAGAAATGGCTGTCTGTCTGACCTGTTCGGCCACTTCAGGTGTCACAAAGATGGTCTGCTGGATCACTTCGAATGGCGCTGTTCCCTGAAAGTCCACATAAAGACCGAGCACGGAGGGTGTGATGCCGTAAAGCATGTCATGCCGCTCTGGAACGGTCGGATGGGCAAATGATCCCGCAGGGTCGAACAGCACACGCTCGTCGCCGTTGATCATCACGGCGGCATGGGCGCCCGCGTTGTTTCGCGTGTTGATCGAGGTGAAGAGCGTGATCGAGGTTGGATTCGGATCAACGTAGCGGGCCCTCGCCACCTCGGCATCGCTGGCCCATTTGTTGTCGGCGGTGCATCCAAGAAGCAATGACATCGCCAATAGTCCCGCCAAAACCCGAATACTCTTTAGCAGGCGGTACATCTTCTTATCCTATGCCGCAGAGTTCCCTGCGACCCTTCTCAGCCGTTGGTCAAAGCCATGAAAACCAAGATCAATACGCTGATGATGGCACCCCAAGTTGAAAACCGTATGAAGGCCGCAAAGGTTTTTTCCTGTGCGCGGATATCCATGGTGCCCGGCTTGTGTTCGACCGTTTTGCCATGCGTGTTGTCGGCCATGATTGGGGTCCTCTTTTCTGAAGCGTTTGGTAGGCCTTACCCCATTAGAAGGTGGCTGTCACGGGGGTAAGGCTGGCCCCAGGCGTCAGGCGGAACCATCGCCCGATTCGCCGCCACTCCAACCGGCGGTCAGCCGGAAACCAATGCGCCGTGGGGCGTCGTCAGGGTGTGCCTTGGGGCGGGCTTGCAGCATGACGCACAATTGGCTGACATGCTGGATCAGCTGCACCTTCAAGCCAGCCTCGTCGCTGCCATAAAAGGTCAGGATATCGGGGGCGAAAAAGCCCAAACCATCAATGCGCAGGATGCCTGCTTCGGACCCCGCAAAGCCCATCGCCACCTCTTGGTCGGCGTTCAGTTGCGCCTCGAAGGTGCGGATGTACAGGATGATGCGGTCATAGGCCGATTCTGCAGGCGATTTTGCCTTGGCGGCGGGCGGTTTTGTCGCAGGTTTGGAGGCCATTTCGTGCCTTCAGTTTGCGCGCCACAGCCACGCGCCACTATCGGAAATCTCGCGTGAAACCAGCCCGCGCTGCAAGAGGCAATTCAGATGGGCGACCGATTCGCTCAGCGCCATGCCAAAGGTGTCGGGGCCGATGGGGCGTTTGAACAGGGGGGCAAAGCAGTCCATCGCGGGCTTGGGGGTTTTCAAATGGTCCAGCAGGCGACCTAGCGCAGTCTCGTGGTCGGCAATCATCTCGGCAAGGCGGTCGGGCAGGCCAAGATAGGGCAATTTGTGGCCGGGCAGGACCAGGTGGTTGTCTTGAGCATGGGGCATCAGGGCGCGGTTGCTGTCCAGCCATTCCGTCAGAGGGTCAGCATCAGGTTCGGTAGGGTAGACCGCGATGTTGGCGGAAATCGTTGGCAGCAACTGATCGCCCGCCAGAATCAGGTCGTCATCCATGCTCCACAGCATGGCATGTTCCGGGGCGTGGCCGTCACCGGTGCGCACCAACCAGCGCCGCCCGCCTGCGGTGACGACATCGCCCGCACGGATGCGGGTAAAGCCCAGCGGCAGGGTTGCGACAATGTCGCGAAAGTTGAAGGGGCGTTCTTGTGCCTTGGCTGCGCGCCATTCGGCACCCAGACCGGCGCGCTGATAGAACTGCATCGCTTCCGGCGGGTGCTGGTGCTGCTCCTCCAGCGTCAGCATGCGGGCATAAAGCCATGACGTGCGGGTGGTGATCAATTCCACACCCTGCGCCTGAAACCAGCCCGCCAGACCGATGTGGTCGGGGTGATAATGGGTGACGATCAGGCGGGTGACGGGTTTGCCGCGCAAGGGCCCTGCCATGATGGCCTGCCATAGCGCCTTGGTGTGTTTGCTGGCCATGCCGGTGTCGACCAGGGTCCAGCCGTCCTCGTCCTCCAGCGCATAGCAGTTCACATGGTCAAGGGTCATGGGCAGGGGCAAACGAAGCCACAGGATGCCGGGTGCCACCTCGACCGCGACAGTGTGTCCCGGGGGTGTGGGGTGGGGATAGCGCAGGGGCGCGGTCACAATGCCAAAGCCTCAGGCGTCAGGGCGTAAAGACCGGCGGCACCTTCGCTGACCTGGGCCAGAAGGGCGCCGTGCTCCGGAAGAAGGCGGCGGATGGCAAAGCGGGCCAAGGGTTCGCGGGCCGGATCGGCATGTGCGGCCATGAGGTGATAGTGGCTGCCCAGCACACGGGCAAAGGCGCGCTGATAGGGTACGGCCCCGGCAAAGCGGTCGTTCATCCCTTGCGCTAATAGGGTCTTGGTCGCCTCACGCAGGGCATGGGTGGCGGCCAGCATCGGGGTGGCCAGATCGGCCAATGCAGGCCCCGCCTGTTGGATGGCCCTGTCCATCTCGTCCATCAGGGCAAAGGCAGCGTCACCGCCGTCCATCATCTTGCGGCCAACCAGATCCATCGCCTGAATGCCGTTGGTGCCCTCGTAAATCTGGGTGATGCGAACGTCGCGGGCATACTGGGCGGCACCGGTCTGTTCGATGAAACCCATACCGCCGTGAACCTGCACGCCCAGATGCGCGACAAGGTGGCCGGTGTCGGTGCCGTAGGCCTTGGCGATGGGGGTCAGCAGGGCGGCACGGGCGCGCCATGCGGCGTCATTCGTGGCAGTGGCCATGTCGATGGCGCAGGCACAGGCCAAACCTATGGCGCGTGATGCGAACACTTCGGCCTTCATCTCGGCCAGCATGCGGCGGACATCGGCGTGGTCGATGATCGCGCCCGTACCCAAAGTTGTTTTGCCCTGCTTCCGGTCGCCCGCATAGGTCAGCGCCTGCTGGAACGCCGCCTCGGCCTGGGCCACGCCCTGCATGCCGACACCGAGACGGGCATTGTTCATCATGGTGAACATGGCTGCCATGCCCTTGTGCGGAGCGCCGACCAGCCAGCCCTTGGCGCCATCGAACTGCATCACGCAGGTTGGGCTGCCGTGGATGCCCAGTTTATGCTCCAGACTGACCACGTGCAGGCCGTTGCGGGTGCCGGGGTTGCCATCGGCATCGGGCAGGAACTTGGGCACCATGAACAGCGAGATGCCTTTGACCCCAGCCTCGCCATCAGGCAGACGGGCAAGGACCAGATGGCAGGTGTTGGCCATGAAATCGGCGTCACCCCAAGTGATGTAGATTTTCTGCCCGGTGATCGCGTGGGTTCCGTCGTCCAACGGTTCTGCGCGGGTCCGCAAGGCCCCCACATCCGAACCGGCCTGCGGTTCGGTCAGGTTCATGGTCCCGTTCCATTCCCCCGAAATCAGTTTGGGCAGGTAAAGCGCCTTGATCGCGTCTGAGGCGTGGTGATCCAGCGCCTCGATCTGGCCTTGGGTTAGCATGGGGTTCAACTGCAAGGACAGGCAGGCCGAGGACATCATCTCGGTCACGCAGGTGTTCAGGGTGGTCGGCAGGCCCATCCCGCCGTATGCCGGATTGGCGGACATGCCAATCCAGCCCCCTTCGGCCACGGCGCGAAACGCTTCGGCAAAGCCGGGCGAGGTGCGCACGATACCGTTTTCCAGCCGGGCGGGGTTCAGGTCACCCACGCGGTTCAGGGGGGCCAGTGTCACCTCGGACAGGCGGGCGGCTTCGGTCAGAATGGCGTCGGTGGTTTCGGGTGTGGCATCGGCAAAGCGGGCGGTGGCCGCAATCGCCGGAAAGCCAAGGATGCGGTCAAGAAGAAAGCGATACTCGGGCAATGGGGCGCGGTAGGGCATCGAAATCTCCGGGTGCTTGGCATTGGGGGGCGAGCGGGGTAAGTGGCAGGACTATGTGCAGGCTTACCCCTCTGACTGCAACCGGCAACAAGGACGTGGCGTCACGACATGAGTGAAACCGAAGTGCTTTTGCCCGATGATGCCGGTCTGGACCGGGCTGCCGCCGTGCTGCGCCAAGGCGGTCTGGTCGCCTTTCCGACCGAGACGGTTTATGGTCTGGGCGGCGATGCGCGGTCTGATCTGGCCGTGGCGCGGATATTTGAGGCCAAGGGGCGGCCAAGGTTCAACCCCTTGATCGTGCATGTGCCGGATGTAGAGGCTGCACGGGAATTTGCGGTGTTTGACGCCCGGGCCGAGGAGGTTGCAGCGCGGTTCTGGCCGGGGCCGTTGACGATGGTCCTGCCGCTGCGCGCGGCGGGGTTGTCGGCCCTGGTCACGGCAGAGTTGCCCTCGGTTGCCATTCGGGTTCCGGCCCATCCGGTGGCACAGGCCCTGCTCCGCCGCTTTGGCGGCCCGCTTGCGGCCCCGTCGGCCAATCCGTCGGGGAGGGTGTCGCCGACGCGGGCCAGCCATGTTCTGGCCGGGCTAGATGGGCGGATTGCGGCGGTTCTGGATGGCGGGCCCTGTGCGGTGGGGGTAGAATCCACCATTCTGGGGCTGGTCGATGGGCCGCAATTGCTGCGGCCGGGCGGGATTGCGGTTGAAGATATTGAGGCGCTGTTGGGGCCTTTGCCCATGGGCGGATCCCAGGAAAAACCCAATGCCCCCGGACAGTTGGCATCCCATTATGCCCCTGCGGCCCCGGTTAGGCTGGACGCGCGGGATGTTCGGGTTGGCGAGGTGCGGCTGGGGTTTGGCCCGGGCGAGGCCGAACTTTACCTGTCGCAAAGTGGCGATCTGGTCGAGGCTGCGGCCAATCTGTTTCACATGCTGCGCGAGGCCGACAGGCTGGCGCAGGGTCGGGTCATTGCGGTGGCCCCGGTGCCCGAGGCGGGGCTTGGCCGCGCGATCAATGACCGTCTGCGGCGCGCCGCCGCCCCACGGGGCGCTTAGTTCTCCACTTTCAGGACGATCTTGCCGACATGACCCGGGGCTTCAATCCGCCAATGGGCGGCGGGGGCCTCGGTCAAGGGAAACTCGCTGTCGATGACAACCTTGACGGCCCCGCTTGCAACCATCGGCCAGACATGCGCCTCAACCTCGGCTGCGATGCGGGCCTTGGCGAGGTCTGACTGCGGGCGCAGGGTAGAACCGGTCATCGTCAGGCGGCGCATCATCAGTTCGGCAAAGTTCACGTCCGCCTTGGCGCCTTGCAGGAACGCGATCTGGACCAAGCGGCCATCGTCGGCAAGGGCCTTGATATTGCGGGGAATATAGCTGCCGCCCACCATGTCGAGGATCAGGTTCGCGCCGCCTTCAGCGGCAAGGATCGCGCTGAAATCCTCGGTCCGGTAGTTGATGCCACGCTCGGCCCCCAAGGTTTCGCATATCCGGGCCTTGTCGTCGCTGCCTGCGGTTGCGAAGACGCGGGCCCCCATAGCGCGGGCGATCTGGATGGCCGTGGTGCCGATGCCCGAGGTACCGCCGTGGACCAGAAAGCGTTCGCCGCCCTTCAGGCCGCCGCGCATGACGGTGTTGGACCAGACGGTGAAACAGGTTTCTGGCAGGCAGGCCGCGTCGCGCATGGACAGACCGGGCGGGATGGGCAGGGCGTGGGATTCGTGGGTGGCCGCATATTCGGCATAGCCGCCACCGGGCAGCAGGGCGCAGACCTTATCCCCGATATCCCAACGGGTTACACCGGGCCCGCAGGCCACAACCGTGCCGGAACATTCCAGCCCGGGCAAGCGGGAGGCATTGGCGGGCGGGTTGTAAAGCCCGGCGCGTTGCAGGGCATCGGGGCGGTTTACCCCGGCATAGGCCACGCGGATGATGATCTGGCCATTACCGGGCACCGGGACCGGGACAGAGCAGGGTTTCAGCACATCGGGTTCGCCGGGGGCAGAGATTTCAATGGCAAGCATGGCGTGGGACAGGGTCATCGGGGCGGCCTTTCAGATCTTGCCGGGGGTGTTCTGGGGCCTTTGTGGGGCATGGACCCTTTCCAGAATCTTCATGGGACCGGCCAAAAACGCCTTGCCCAAGGGGCTTTCGCGGAAGCGGGCTTTGGTCACTTCGAAGCTCATCACATTCTCGATCCGGCGGTCAAGGAAATCATGGGTTGCGGCCAGATCCGGGCTGTCGTCGCCCATCCAGAACAGGACCGTAGCACCATATACAGCGGAGAGGCTGGCGCGTTTGGTGTACCAGTTGATATCGGTCGAGGTGTCGCCCAGTTCCGTCCAGATGGTATCAGCGGTGCCCCAAAGGGCGCGGGTACCTTCGGCTGCGTACTGCGGCAGGGCGAAAAGGGCCGCACTACGGCGGACCAGTTCGCGATCGGCGGATTGCAGGCGCAGGCGGACAGCGGTGGTCACGCGGTCGCGAAAGCGAAGGGCTGTCAGATCGGTCGCCTGCAGGGCCTGCCGCATGACGGCATCGCCCTGCTGGTGGTAGGCCAGGGCGAGGTCCACGCCGCCGCGCGGGAACAGGGCCCGGGCAAGGCTGGGGGTTAAGGCCGATTCGGCGGCGGCCGCGGACAGGGCGGCATCGGACCAGCCATCAAAGGGCACATGGGGCAGGGCTGCCTGCAGCAGCCGCCATTTGGCTGATTCCATTGTGTTTTCCTGATCCATCACCCACCCCTTTGCAGCATTGGTAGACAAGGCCCCGCCACTTTGCTATGTGGCGCATGCCTGCACATATAGTGCAACTCTAACTTAGGAAGGTGGTGACAACCACATGCAGGTCAGCGTCCGCGACAATAACGTCGAACAGGCTTTGCGCGCTTTGAAGAAAAAGCTGCAGCGCGAAGGCGTTTTCCGCGAAATGAAGCTCAAGCAGCATTTCGAGAAGCCCTCCGTCAAGAAAGCCCGCGAACAAGCTGAAGCCGTGCGCCGCGCGAGGAAACTCGCCCGGAAGAAGCTTCAACGCGAAGGCGGGATGTAAGGCTGCCGCTTCGGCGGTACCCGACGTTCAGCGACTCTGGGGCAGCGATGCCCGCCGATTGACCCCTGTCCGCGAGGATGGGGGTTTTTCATTTTGGAATTTGGTAAGGCTTTGGGAACGCTGTGTTAATCCGGGGGGTTAACGGGGTATGATGGCCCTATATTGTGCCTGCCAATGGCTTTGAATGGGTCTACCGGAATTTCTTGGGAGGGCGGCGTGGTGTTAACCGTTCGCCGCCGAATCGGGTCACGAGGGGAAGGCAACGCGTTTTCCCACTCGCTGCCACCGGGGCCCAATTTTTTCACACCGCTAGAGCCGTGGTCTGCACGACCGTGCGCAGGGCAAAGCTGGATTGCATCTGGCGGACACCGGGCAGGCGGGCAAGGTATCGGCGGTGGATGCGGGCGAAATCCTCGGTATCCTCGGCCATGATCTTGATCAGGTAATCGGCGGTTCCGGCCATCAGGTGGCATTCCAGAATGTCGGGCACGCGGGCCACCTCACGCTCAAACGCGTCCAGAAGGTCTTCTGCCTGGGATTGCAAGGTAATCTCGACAAAGACGGTGGTGGGGCGGCCCATCTTGCGGGGGTTCACAAGGGCGACATAGGCGGCGATGAATCCTTCCTCCTCAAGCCGCTGAACACGGCGGTGGCAGGCCGAGGGGGAAAGGTTGACGCGGTCGGACAGGTCGGCATTTGTGATCTTGGCATCCTTCTGCAAGGCAGCCAGAATACGGCGGTCAGTTGCGTCGAGATCGTAGCTCATGGGAGAATATCTTGCCTTTGGTCCATTTCACGCAAAATTCTACCACGAAATGGCGCGCAGACCAGCTAAGTTTCAAAGCATTGCCAAAGAGGCTGCGGCACTGTGCGGCACAGAGAAACCCCGCAGGAGAATGCCATGAAGATCGGTTGCCCCAAAGAGATCAAGCCGCAGGAATTTCGCGTGGGGATGACCCCCAATGCGGCCCGCGAGGCGGTGAACCGTGGCCATTCGGTTGCGGTGGAAACGCAGGCTGGGGTTGGGTCGGGGTTTTCAGACGCGGATTATGTGGCGGCAGGGGCGACCATTCTGGCCACGGCAGAAGAGGTGTTTGCCTGGGCCGAGATGATCGTCAAGGTCAAGGAGCCGCAGGCGGTGGAGCGTGCTCGCTTAAGCGAAGGGCAGATCCTGTTCACCTATCTGCATCTGGCGCCGGATCCGGAGCAGACGCAGGATTTGCTGAGATCCGGTGTCACGGCGATAGCTTATGAGACGGTCACGGATGACCGGGGTGGTTTGCCGCTGCTGGCGCCGATGTCCGAGGTTGCGGGCCGTTTGGCGCCGCAGGTAGGGGCCTGGACGCTGCAAAAGGCCAACGGGGGCCGCGGTGTGTTGCTGGGCGGCGTGCCTGGCGTCTTGCCGGCCAAGGTTCTGGTCATTGGCGGCGGTGTTGTTGGCACCCATGCGGGCAAGATCGCGGCGGGGATGGGGGCGGATGTGACCGTTCTGGACCGCTCGATCAACCGGTTGCGGTATCTGGATGATGTGTTCGGGGGCGTCTTCAAGTCGGCCTATTCGGATGCGGCGACCACGATCGAACTGGCGCGGCAAGCGGACATGATCATCGGGGCGGTACTGATTCCGGGGGCTGCGGCGCCGAAACTGATCAGCCGCGCCCAGTTGAAGGAGTTGAAGCCGGGGGCGGCGCTGGTGGATGTGGCGATTGATCAGGGCGGGTGTTTCGAGACCTCGCATGCCACGACGCATCAGGACCCGATTTATGAGGTGGACGGGATCATGCATTACTGTGTGGCCAACATGCCGGGGGCGGTGGCCCGCACCTCGACGCAGGCGCTGGGGAATGCGACGATGCCGTTCATGTTGGCCTTGGCCGACAAGGGCTGGAAAAGGGCCTGCGCGGATGACCGGCATTTGCTGGCGGGGTTGAACACCCATGCGGGCAAGTTGACCTATGCGGCGGTTGGGGTTGCCTTGGGCTTGCCGGTGATTTCGGCCGAGGATGCCTTGAAGATCTGACGGCGGGTACGGTTTTTCTGCGAGAAGTGGGGGCGGTCTGCGGGCCGCCCTTTTGATTTGGGGAAGCGTCCACATGTGGACACTTTGTAATTTATATTAAATTCAAGGACTTAGGGATTTCTGTTAACCGGGTGGAAAGGTTTGTGCGCGGGGCTGCGACGGAACCTGGGCCTTGCGGCGTTTCAATTGAAACAAAGCACAAAGGTACCGT
>CAMDHB010000031.1 GCA_945897655.1 Pseudorhodobacter antarcticus | reverse complement strand
GCCCAGTTTCAGCCGGTCGGCCCCCGCAATCGGCAGACCCCGCTTCTTGCAGGCCCGGATGATTTCGGTGAACAGCGGCGACCGGCTTTGCACAAGGATCAGGAAATCCCCCGCGTGAACCGCACGCGGGCCGTCCTTTGTGACAATCGCCGTGCCGCCCGCAATCATCTGCGCAATCTTATCCGCCACCCTCTCGGCCAGTTGGGCGACATGATGGGTGTCCGCGATCAGGTCCACCGGGTCCTCGAACTTTTGGTCCACCGGGTCCTTGACCGTCTCGATCACCTGCCACAAATCCACACGCCCCGGCAGACGGTCCTTGAAGGCGATATGCGAAATCTCGGCCCCCAACGCCGCCGCATCCCGGTCCCTCAGCGCCGCATCCACAAAGGAAAGGATAGCTGGCGAAGACCGAAAGGAATGCTCCAGCTTCAGGCTCTGAAATGGCTGATTAGACTCTGTGATGCGGGTCCGGAACACCGCATGCTTTTCCTCGAATGCCGCGACATCAGCCCCTTGAAAGGAATAGATCGACTGCTTCTGATCGCCCACCACGAACACCGTGCGCGGCACGTCGCGGGCACTTTGCCCCGCCGCAAACTCCGCCGTCAGCAGTTCGATCACGCGCCATTGCCCCGGACTGGTATCTTGCGCCTCGTCCACCAGAACATGGTCAATCCCGCCGTCCAACCGGTACAGAACCCACGCCGCCACCGATGGGTCGGTCAACAGGGCCGTCGCGCGGAAGATCAGGTCATCGAAATCCAGCCAGCCATGCCGCGCCTTGCGATCCTCGTACCGCGGCAAAAACACCCCGGCAAAGGCGTTCAGCGCGGCCGTCTTGCGCGCGGCCAGCAGGTCCAACCGCCGGGGCCGCGCCGCCTCGACCCGGCGCATGAACCCCTCCATCCGGGGCAGAAGGGGGCCAAGCGTCTTGGCGCAGTCTCTGGTCGGAATCCGTCCGATCTTTGCGCCATAGGGTGCCGCCGCCGTTGATCCGTACAGCAGCACATCCTCCAGCGCCACCAAAGTCTCCAGATCCGGCGCGGCCATATTCTGCGCGGCCAGCACGAGGCCAACTTTCTGATCCGTCACCCTGCCTTGGGCCATCAGGGTTAGAACCGGCGCCAGCCAATCCGCCTCATCCCCCAGAAAGACATCCCGCAACAGCGCATCCTGCGCGGCATCAAAATCGTCAATTTCGTCTCTGTTCTGCCCAAAACTGGCTCTTTTTCCGACAATCTGCTCGACCAGGGTCCTGAAATCGGCACCCGAGAATTCGCGCGCAACGCCCGCCACTACGTCACGGGCCAGACCGTCAGCCATCTCCTCGACGATCTGCTGCCGCACCAGACGCGCCGAACGGTCGTCCAACTCGGCAAAGCGGGGGGATACACCCGCCTCCAGCGGGAAACGCCGCAGCAAGGTGGCGCAAAAGCTGTGGATCGTCTGGATCCGCAACCCCCCCGGCGTTTCAATCGCCCGCGCAAACAGACGGCGGGCGCGGGCCAGATGGTCGTGGTCCAAACGCGCCTCGCCCAAATCGGCCAGGGCATCGCGCAAATCGGGCACCGGCATCATCGCCCAGGCACCAAGGGTCTTGAACAGCCGGTTCTGCATCTCGGACGCGGCGGATTTGGTATAGGTCAGGCACAAAATCCGCTGCGGTTCGACATCCTGCAACAAAAGCCGCGCCACGCGGTCGGTCAAAACCCGCGTCTTGCCCGACCCAGCATTGGCCGAAAGCCAAGTGGATGCATTGGGGTCCGAGGCGCGGACCTGCCGCGCGCTGGCATCATCCATCGCCATCGTCTTGCCCCACCCTGAAACCTTGCGACGTGTCCGACATCTGCCATTCGCCAAAGCGCGACAGATGGTCATACTCCAGCGGATAGCGCATCTCAAACACCGCCCGCCTTGCCGAATAGCCAGTTTCGAGCCTGCTATAGCTGTCAATCAGCCGGGTGAACCGGGTCCAAAGCTCCTCCAACAGGTCGGGCGTCAGCTCCGTCTCCTCGGCCTTGTCGCCAGACCCCAGCCCGATATAGGTGATCCGCGCCACCTCGACTGGCCCGAGTTCGCGAAAGCCGCCCCGTTCGGCCATCACGGCGGCCAGAAGCAACTGCTTGTCAAACGCCTCTTGCTGGCGGGCGGTCGGGGGCGTTCCGGTCTTGTAGTCAATCAAATGGAACCGGCCATCCGGCAGCACGTCAATCCGGTCCGGGGTACCGAACAGCGTAAAGCCCGAATTGCCGACGGCAAGGCTGCCCTCCTCCTCGACCAGAACCGATGTGCCGCCGAACTTGCTGTCCTGCCGCAGCAGATGGCTCGTCGCCCGTTCTAGCCGCGCCAACCACAGCACCCGGGCTGAGGGGTGCGGCGTTCCCTCCTGCAAAACCGCAAAGGCCGTGTCCAGCAAACGTGTCCGGGCCTGCAAAGGCGTCTCGCCTAGGGGCCGTTCCTTGACGAAATGCTCCAGAATCTTGTGGACCAACGTTCCGCGCTCGCGCGTGTCGGGCTCGTGGCGCAGGGGGTCAAGTGGCCGCAGCTTCAGGATATACTTGGCATAAATCGCATAGGGGTCGCGGATCAGCTTTCCCACCTGCGACAGGGGCAGCCGTTTTGGCCGGGCCGACAGCGGCGGCTGCGGGCGCGGACGTTTGGCTGGGGCAAGGCGCGGATCGGCCCGCTGTGCCACAGTGGGGCGGTCCATCGCCCGCGCCCAGCCCAGCAGAACCTGCCCCCGTGCCCGCATTTCCTGCAATGCCATGGGGCCATGCCGATCCGGCAACCCCTCCATCAGATTGCACAGCCGGTTCAACCAGCGGGAGGGCACAGTCTCCGCCTCGGCATCCCGCGTCGCACGGGTCAGGATCACCTGATCCGCCGCAATCGCCTGTTGAAAGTCATGTGCGGCCAGACCGATCTGCCGTTCGGGCAAAAGCAGACCCGCATCCCGGCGCATCTTGCGGTTCAGCCAGGGGTCGGGGTCGGCGGACGCGGGCCAGATCCCATCCGTCAGCCCGCCCATCACCACCACATCGGCATGCATTTCCCGCGCCTCGCGGTGGCCATAGAAGGCGACCAGCGGATGGCCAGCATTGGGTTGCCGGATCTCACCCTTTTGGATCAGGCCGTCGAACAGATTCTGATACTCCAACGCCGACATTTCGTCACCATTCGGCGCTTCGTCCCGCAGTTGCTGCACCAAGCGGGCCGCCTCTTGCCCCGCCGCCTCCAGCCACAGGTTGCCCGCACCGCCCGGCGCCACCCCGCGCGACAGGGCCTCGCAGGCTGCAATGTGGCGTTCGACATGCTCCGTCAGCGGGGCCACGGCGGCAGGTTCAAACAGCGTCAGCACCCGCCCCAGACACGCCGCCCAAAGCGGCGCCTCTTCCCCGGCACCCGCGGCCCAGGCGGCAAGATCGGCCGCCGTGGGGAAGGCCGGGCCGTTGCGCCGCAGGTCCAGTTCCAACCGCCGGGTCAGCGCCAGATGCCCACCACGCACGTCGCCCGATCCGACCAGCGGATGTTTCAGCAAAACCAGCAAGGCGTCGGCGGTCATCTTCTTGCCAAAGGCCCGCGCCACATGGCGCAGCAAACGGCCCGTCGCCGACAGGGCCAAGGGGCTGCCTGCCGAATCGTCCGCCACAATGTTCCAGCCCGCCAGAACCGCCGCAACCCGCCGCGCCAAACTGCGATCCGGCGTGATCAGCGCCGCCCGCTGCCGCGCCTCCAACGCACGGCGCAAGGCAACTGCAATCACCGCAGCCTCCTCCCGTGGGGTTGATGCCTCAACCAGCGTCAACCTGCCCGTCGCGCCAACCAGATCGTGCAGCAGACGCCCCTCCTCCAGCCAACTGTCCGTCACGGGCGCAGGGCGCAGCGCCAGTGACACCAGCCGGTTGCGATCCGGGTCACAGGCCACCGCATCACGCCAAAGCCGGAACCCGGCGGGCGGCACCTGCAATGCCTGCATCAGCCTGCGAAAGCGGTACTGCGGATGATCCTCGGCCGTCATCGCGTCATCCATGGTGGCCCAAACGCCATCCGGCATCACCGCATCAAACCCCGGCACCACCACCGCGCCCTGTTGCAACCTGGCAACCGCCTGCATCAGGTCCGCCGTCATCCCGCGCGACCCGGTCGACCCGGCCAGGATCACCGGGCTGGTCGGGGGCACCCGCGTCCACACCTTGACCAACCGTTGCACGGCCAGCCGCTGGCGGGATTGCGCGTCGTCCTGCCCCAGACAATAGGGCGCGATGATTTGCAGGAATGCCTGCGTCCGCGCCCAGTGGGCCGAATGGCCCGACACGTCCAGCGCGGCAATCGCCTCGGCTGTCACCGCTTCATCCTGCATTTCGGTCAACAGGTCGGCCAGACTGTCGGCCAGATCGAACCGCGCGGTCATGGGCGCCAGTTCCGGCTGGGCCAGCAACAGACCTTTGACCAACTTGGCCAATTCCAGCCGTCGGCGCAAATCCGGGGTCTGCGGTGGCAGGTCCGAAAGGGCAGGATCGCTGCCAAGGTCGGACACAACCGTGATCTTGGGCAAAAAGCCCGCGCCTTTGGCCGTCATCACCTCGGTCACGCGGCGGCGCATCCGCTGGCTGTTCACGAACAGGGTTACTTGTGCCATCGCCTCAGGTGGGGTGCCTGCCATTCGGTCCTGCAGGCCCAGCACCAGTTCAGTCGCAAAATCGACACCGGGGGGCAGGTAGAACAGGTTGGGGGATGCTCCGTCAGTCATGCCCCGACTGTGACAGCATCCCTTCGGCCAAGGCAATCCCTTCAGGGCGGCCCACGTCACACCAACCACCCTGATGCACCACGCCGTAAGCCCGGCCCCCGGCAATCATCTGGTCCCACAACACGTTCAACGAAAAGACCCGCTGCCGAATGGTCGGCAACAGATCGGTGCGGATGATCTGGGCCCCCAGATACACCAACCCGGGCCTGCCCTTCGCCCGGACAAGGCGGCCCTCCCCATCCAGAAGGAAATCACCTGTGCCGCTGTGCCCCAGAACCCGGCTGGCCGGGGACAGCAACAACAGCGCGTCCATCATGCCGTCGTCCCAGACTTCGGCCAACTCCTCCAACGCATTCCGCCCGGTCCAGACCGCATCGGTGTTCAGCGTCATCACGGGTGAGGCGCCCAGCAGCGGCAAGGCGGCCCGCAGCCCACCGCCCGTGTCCAGAATTTCCCCCATTTCATGCGATACGGCAACGTCCCGCCCTCGGACATGGTTGGCGATCTGGTCGGCAAGGTAGTGCGCGTTGATGACCCTTGGCGCACATCCGACCTGATCTGCCAGGTTCAGCGCATGGTCCAACAGGGTCCGTCCTGCCACCTTCAGCAGCGGTTTGGGCCGGTCCCGTACCAACGCCCCCATCCGCGTGCCAAACCCGGCCGCAAACAGCATCAACGGAAATTGCCGCATTGCACCCTTATCCGGTTCAGGTTTTCAGGGCTTGGTTCGGGTAACAGCCCGTCGCAGACCTGTCGTAAGGCCGCCAGTGCGGGGTGGGCAAGGTTGCGCAGCAACTGCTGCCAAACCCTTGGGATCAGGTCCAGATAGCCGGGCTTGCCATCCACCAGACACAGCCGCGCGAAAATGCCCAAGATCCGCAGCGCCCGCAGCGCCCCAAGTGCGGCATAGGTCGCCAGAAACTCAGCCTCGGGCGCGCCGGTCCTATCCAGATAGTGCCAGATCATCGCCTGCTCGACCTGCGGGGCCACAGCGCGCCGTGCATCCTGCAACAGCGACACCAGATCATACCCCTTCTGCCCCATCTGGGCGAGTTGGAAGTCCAGTATCCCAACCCTCTGCAACCCCGCACGCCCCGGCAGCCACATCAGGTTTTCGCTGTGATAATCGCGCAGGATCATCACCTTGGGGCCGTTCGCATGCCTGTCCAGAACGCCCTGCAACGCTGCCGTGAATACCCCACCCTCGGCCCGCTGCCCCGTGATCCCCCGGCAATACCAGTCCAGGACCAGACCCGCCGCCCCGGCCCAATCGGCATTTGTCAGATCGGGAATGCCGGCTGCGGGCAGGCTTTGTTCAATCTGCACCAGCACATCGACAGCGACCCGGTAGAGCGGGGTTTCCGTCGTTCGATCTGCCGCCATGACCCTGGCAAACACATCGTCGCCAAAGTCCTCCAACAGCAAAAAGCCCTGCGCCTGATTTTCGGCAAAGATCTGTGGCGCGTTCAGCCCGATGGCCCGCAGATGCCGGTCAATCTGGACAAAGGCACCCACATCGTCGCCCGGTCCAGGTGGCTGATCCATCAGGATCCGCGTCTCATTCACCAGCGCCAGCCGCTCATACCGCCGGGTCGAGGCGTCGCCTGCCAGCGGGCTGCGTGTGGCCGTTTCCCAACCCACAGACCGCAACAAGCTCCGACAGGCATCCGCCCGGTCGGGAAACGCCGCCTGCACATGGGCCATCAGGTCGCTAC
Organism: Pseudorhodobacter antarcticus; assembly: GCA_945897655.1. Taxonomy (GTDB): domain Bacteria; phylum Pseudomonadota; class Alphaproteobacteria; order Rhodobacterales; family Rhodobacteraceae; genus Stagnihabitans. Next base: position 10,459 of record CAMDHB010000031.1, on the reverse strand, counting down.
GCCTGCCAAACCCGATCTCGGCCCGCCGTCCATCACCACTCGGGGTCAGGGTCAGGGTGATGGCATCCGGTGGCGCATCAGTACCCAACCGGTCCGGCCATTCCACCAGACAGATCGCCTGATCAAACGCCTCCTCCAGCCCCAGTTCCCGCGCCTCATCCGGGTGGGTCAGGCGGTACAGATCAGCGTGCCAGATCTCGACATCGGCCTCATATGTCTGCACCAGCGTGAAGGTGGGTGAGGGGACATCCTCCTCCGGCCCCAAACGGTGTCGGATCAAGGCCCGGCAAAACGCGGTCTTGCCCGCCCCGATCGACCCCGTCAGCAGAATGGTATCGCCAGCCCGCAAATGCGGCGCAAAACACGCCGCAAGACGGTCAGTTTCGCCTTCATCGGCAAGGTAAACGGTGCAAATCGGCTGGGCCATGCCCCCCTTTTAGCCCTTGGTGCGCCTGCTGCAAGCCCGTCAGGCCCGCCGCAGCGCCGTGTCAGCGTCCAGCAGGACTTTGGCCGTGGCGGCCACATCCCGGATCTTGAACGCTGTCAGCGTCGCCCCCCCGGTCAAGGGGGCAAAGCGGCAATCCACCAGCCGCCCATCCAGCAACCGCACCTCGGCCCGCCAGTTGGCGCGGTCACCCTGATTGGCGGCAAAATCCTCCAGCGCGTTCCACACCGGGTTCGGCGCACTTTGGGTGCGCCACTGCCCGCACAACGTGCGCAGACTGGCATCATCCAGCGTGGTGGACGGGTCGCCCCCCCAAACCCCGGCATAGGCCGCGTTTGACATCACCAACTGCCCCGTCTCCGAGAACACGGCAATCGCCTCATCCATCTGGTCAATCACCGACTGCCCCAGTTCCAGATCGGCCCGGTACCGCCGCGTGCGCAGCATCTCGCCCGAGATGTCCTCGATCATCAGCGCAATCGCCCCGTTCGGATGCGGCCTCCCGATGACGCGGTAGGTCTGCCCGCCCGGCAGGCTCCACGTCTCTTCATACAGCCCCGAGGCGGCGGCCTTTTCCATATCCACCATCTGACGCCGCCAGCCGCGATAATCCTTGGGCTCGGGTATCATCTTGCGGTCGCGCATCGCATCCAGCACCGACAGCAGCGATGGCCGCATCGACAGGAAATCCACCGGAAGCCCGGTCAGGTCCAGAAGCGCGGGGTTGAACAGTTGCAACTGGCGCTGATGGTCAAAAATCGCCAAGCCTACATGCAGATGCGCAAAAGTCTTGGTCAAGGTCTGCATGAAGTCGCGCAAACCGGTTTCCGCTTGCACCGCGCTGTCGGCTGGCAGCGCAAAGACCAGCCGCAGGTCACCCTCCCCCACCAGGATCAGATCATACCACGCCGCCCGCCCGCCATTCAGCGTCAACTTCTGGCGCTGGCCTGACATCCCCTGGGTGCTGGCCGTGCGGTCAAACAGGCGCGGCAGCGGCCAAGTCAGATCCTGCCCCGCCTCAGTCATGTCACCCACCCGCAGCAGATAGGCCCCGTTCGCCCAGATCACATCGCCATTACCGCGCTCGCGCCAGATCAGGATCGGCGCCTTGGAGACGGTATCGCGCAGAAAATCCAGCTCATCCGTCATGGCCCGCAGCGCCATCAGGTCCTGCCCCGGTTGTTCGGCATTGCCTTCAGGGTCCAGCAGCACCAAACGCGTCATCCCGCCCCGCAGTTCGGCCTGCAGTATCATGGGGTTGCCCAGACCCGGGGTCGAGGCGACTGTTATGCTGCCCTCCACCGTCAGCCGTCGCAATTGCTCCTCGATATCGGGAAAGTTTGGTGACAGATAAGCCATGACCTTGACCCAAGGTCCGCCCAATGTCTGCGATGTGGCCAGCAGCGTTCTGGCCGATGGCGTGCCATCAACCAGCGTTTCACCATCAAACAGAAAAACCGTATTTGCCGACTGTTCGGCAAAGATCGAAACCGGGCCCGCTTTGGCTCGCCGCTCGATATAGGTCAGGGCCAAGGTGGCCAATCCGCCAGCCACCAACGCAGCAACAATCGACACGGTAATCAACGTCCAATCGAGTGTCATGAAGTTCCCGCTGTGCAAAAGATCAATACCGCCAACTTAAGAACGTTGCGGTTAATGAATCGTTAATCCACCGAAATCGCACAGGTCAATCACAGACAGATCAACAGGATGCAATTTCGCCTCAAAATTGTATGATCTGCTTACAGGTCGTTTGCGCGGTTTTCGCCGATCCCTTGGTCGGCAGGGGCCAGGATGGCGGAAAGGGGCCAGGTCACCTGAACAACCGCGCCGCAGCGTTCCGGTCGTTCGCTGGGGGACAAGAACGGGTCGGCGGAATGGGCAAAGGCCAATTCCGCCCCGGTCCGTTCCAAAAGGGTCTTGGCAATGAACAGCCCCAAACCCATCCCTTCATAGCCAATACGCTCTTTCTGCGGGACGGGATTGCGCTTTTGGCGCACAAAGGGATTGCCGATCCTGCCGATCAGCTGTTCGGGATAACCCGCGCCATCATCGACGATGCGGATGACGATCGCCTTTTTCCCCCAGGCAACATCAACCCAGACTTTGGCTTCTGCAAAATCAACCGCGTTCTGGATCAGGTTGCGCAACCCGTGAATGACCTCGGGGCGCCGCAAAATGCTTGGCGGCATGTCCGACGCACCCGGTTCGGGCAGTTCGGTGAACAAGACCTGCTTGTTGCGGGCAAGATGCGGCTCGGCGGCCTCCTTGACCACGGTCGTCAAAGGGGCCCTCTTCAAATAAAGGTCATCCTTGCCCGCACGCCCCATGGACCGCAGAATATCGCGGCACCGATCGGCCTGTTCGCGGATCAGCATGGCGTCGTCGCGCAGGTCGTCGCGGTCCGACAATTCGTCAATCATCTCGGTGCTGACCAGTTTGATGGTGGCTAGCGGCGTGCCCAGTTCATGGGCCGCAGCAGCGACCACGCCGCCGATATCGGTCAATTTCTGCTCGCGCGCCAAAGCCATCTGCGCGGCAAAAAGCGCATCCGACATCGCCCTGATTTCGGTCGCCACCCGGCGGGAATAGGTCGCAATGAACACGATCCCGATGATGATTGACAACCAAAAGCCAAAACGGAACAGGGGCGGCACCACCAATTCACGCGCATCGGCAAACTGCAGGGGCAGGTTGTAAACCGCCGCCGCCGTCACCAGCGCCGCCGCCGCTGCCGCCACGATCACCGTGGACTGCAATCCCAGCGCCATCGCCGATATCGTGACCGGCGCCAGCATCAGCAGCGCAAACGGGTTCGTCAGCCCCCCCGTCACCGCCAGCAACAAGGCCAACTGCGCCAGATCAAACACCAGCATCAGCATGGCCTCGGTCTCGGTCAACCGCTTGTTGTCGGGCGAGGCGATCATGAACACCAGATTGGCCATCACCGACAGCCCCACCGCCATCATGCAAACGCCCAAGGGCAGGTTCAGCCCGAAATAGGTCGGCGCCACGATCAGCGCGGCGGATTGGCCCGCTATCGCCATCCAGCGCAGGTTGGTCAGCGTCCGCAACAGGATGCGGTCATTGCCGCCTGCGGTCAGCGGTGAAAGCACATTTGCTTGATACATGGTGCGCCCGCTCTGGCTGCCGTGAAGTTGGATTGTTATTTGCGTGTTTTTGAAGGATTATTGCGCACAATGAAAGAGGATAGCGCCGTGAACAGACTTATCGCCAGTGCCGGTGTCGTGGCCCTCACCTCGCTGCTGGGCTGGACCAGCTATCAGATCGTGTCGCGCAACGCCGCCGACGCCTTTGCCGAATGCCGCAGCGGCAATGTGGCGGGCGGCACCATCGGCGGTCCGTTCACCTTGGTGGATGAGACGGGTGCAACCGTCACCGACGCCGAGGTTCTGGCCAAACCTGCGCTGGTTTACTTCGGCTTTGCCTCCTGCACCGATGTCTGCCCGCTGGACAACGCCCGCAATGTCGAGGTGGCAACCGCCGTGGGCCAAGGCCTGACGCCCCTTTTCATCTCGGTCGATCCGGCCCGCGACACGCCCAAGGTGTTGGCCGAATACACCGACTATTTTGGCGAAGGCCTGATTGGGCTGGCCGGCACCCCCGAACAGGTCAAGGCCGCCGCAACTGCCTACAAGGTCTTCTACCAGATCCCTGAAGGCGCGACCGACAACTATCAGGTCCAGCACACCACATTCACCTATCTCATGCTTCCCGGGATTGGCTTTGCAGATTTCTTTCCCCGGGAAGCAACGGCGCAGGAAATGACGGAACGCGTTGGCTGTTTCCTGAAATCACGCTAGCTTGACTGAAACCGCCGTTGTTGCGCAATGGCAGCAGGGTGTCAGAAAGGACAAAGATGTCACAGGAATTCGTCGAGGATCTGGGGCCCGATCCATCTCTGCTTTTGGTTGATGACGATGAACCCTTTTTGCGTCGCCTGGCCAAAGCGATGGAAAAGCGTGGCTTTGTGCCGGAAATTGCTGGCAGCGTGGCGGCAGGTCGCGCCATTGCAATGGACCGACCCCCCGCCTATGCCGTGGTTGACCTGCGCCTTGGCGACGGCAATGGACTTGATGTGGTCGAAGCGCTTCACGCCCGGCGTCCGAATTGCCGCGTGGTGATCCTGACCGGATATGGCGCCATTGCAACCGCAGTTGCCGCTGTCAAAATAGGGGCAATTGACTATCTTTCGAAACCGGCTGACGCCAATGACATCACCAATGCCCTGCTCTCAAAAGGCGAGGTGCACCCGGAACTGCCCGATAACCTGATGTCTGCCGATCGTGTGCGCTGGGAACATATCCAGCGTGTCTATGAAATGTGCGAAAGAAATGTCTCGGAAACGGCGCGAAAGCTGACCATGCACCGCAGGACACTTCAGCGTATCTTGGCAAAACGCAGCCCAAAGTAATTCTACTCTCTTGATCATCCAAATCTTGCGCGATAAATAGGCACAGGAAAATAAAAAGGATAAGTCCGATGGACATCAATCTGAACAGCCTGTCGCTCAAGGAACTCAAGGACCTTCAATCACAAGTGGCAAAGGCAGTTGCCACGTTTGAAGACCGCAAGCGCAAGGAAGCGATTGCCGAACTGGAAGAGATTGCGCGTGCCAAGGGTTATTCCTGGGCCGAGCTGACCGGCGCGCCGGTTATCCGCAAGCGTGCAGCCGCTGCACCGAAATACGCAAACCCGGCTGACAAGTCTGACACCTGGTCGGGCCGTGGCCGCAAACCCCGCTGGTTTGAAGCGGCACTGAAATCCGGCATGTCGCCGGAAGACCTGTCCGTCTGATATACCGCCCACCTGGCATAAAGGCTGCCTGTCAAACGGCAGCCTTTATCCATTTTATGAACGTCTTCAACTCGGGCCGCTTGGGGCCTGGACGGCTGACCAGATAATAGGCCAGGCTGTCATCCATCACCCGCCCCACAATCCGCAACGCCCCGCTTTCCACATCCGCCTCCATCAGTGCCGCCGCCTCCACATGCAGGCCATAGCCCTGCCGCGCCGCGGACAACGCCAGTTCCTCGGTCGGGATGTAGGATATGTTCATGGCATCAGGCCGCAGCCCGAAACTGCGCAGCCAACTCAGCGCCTCGGGCCAGTCCTCCTCGATCACCCAAGGCATGGCTGACAGTTCCGCGGTCGTCAGGTTCTCGCGCCCCTGCAACAGCGATGGCGCACCAACAATCACATAATGCGCCGCCGTCAGAAACTCCGCCTCCAGCCCCGGCCATTTGCCATTGCCGAACCGGATGCCAAGGTCGATCCCCTCGCGCCGCAGATCGATCACGCGCTTTTCGGGATGCAGGGATATCGGCACCTCGGGGTGCGCCGACCAGAATGATTTCAGACGTGGCATCAACCACTGCGCCGCAAAGGTCGGGGTCAGCGTAACCCGCACCGGCGACCCCGGCGCCGTGCTGGCCAGTTCCTCAACCGCCGTGCCGATCAGGCGGAACCCCTCGGCCACCGCCTGCGACAACCGTGCGCCTTCCGCCGTCAGCGCCAGCCCACGCCCCTGCCGAAAGACCAGTTCGCAGCCCAGATGCTCCTCCAGCCCCCGCACCTGCTGCGCCACCGCCGCATGGGTCACATTCAACTCTCGTGCGGCCAGCGAAAAGCTTTGCAGCCGCGCCGCAGCCTCAAAAGCCCGCAGCGAAGTCAATGAGGGAAGCCGCGCCCAGTTCAGGACCATATGTAATCCCATCTAACATATCAAAATAATCGCTGACTCGAGTTTGGGCCAAGAATCGCTTAGAAACAACCTACGAACGGCACTTTGAAGGAACAAGCCATGTTGAATATTCTCACAGAAGCACTGCTGTTGGCCGCCGGCCAGCGCCCTGCCTCCACCGCACAAAGACGCAACCGCGATGCCAATTGGTCCGAGCGTTTTCCCTCCCGCCAGACCCGCGACCTTGACCAGTCGATTCAGGGCCTGAACACCAAGCGTGACCTGAATTGGTAGGTCAGACCTGCCCCAGCAAGACGGCATGCCGCGCAATATAGTCCGCCCGCACCACAGCGGGCGGACGCAGTTTTATTTCCAACCCTGACATTACCTTCGCATCCGGCCGCCCGAACAGCTTGTCGGCCTCTGGTTCCAGAAACCCCGCAATCTGCACTGCCTCCAGCCAGGCTGATATCTTGTCCGCCGTCTTGATGGCTTTCTTGATCGCCAGCGGCAGCACCGCAGGCAACCCGAACCGCAGATGCACCGCCGCCGTCAGCCGCAAATCCATTTCGCCATATCCCGGCCCGACCGATGCCTTGACCGGGCTGATCATGTCGCCAATCACATATTCCGGCGCATCATGCAGCAAGGCCGCCAACCGCCAGCGCGGGCTTGGCTCTGACCGGGCGAAAATCTCCTCGACCAGCAGGGAATGTTCCGCCACCGAATAGGGCCAATCCCCCCGCGTCTGCCCGTTCCAACGCGCCACAAAGGCCAGACCGTGGGCAATATCCTCAATCTCAATGTCAACCGGTGTGGGGTCCAGCAGGTCCAGCCTGCGCCCCGACAGCATCCGTTGCCAGGCCCGCGCCTGCTTCATGTCGCCCCCGCAAAAGCCTCAACATCACGCGTCGCCCCGGCAACGATCAGGAAATCCCCGGGCAAGACCATCGTATCGGGCTGGCCATGGATGAAATCCGCACCCGGGCGCTTTACCCCCACGATCGTCACGTTATAGACCCGCCGCAACGCACTTTGCGCCAGCGTCTTGTTCAACGCATCCGCCGGGGCACGGGTTTTGGCGATGGCGAAATCGTCGTCAAACTCGATGAAGTCGATGATTTTCGAGGTGACCAGATGCGCCACCCGCTCGCCCATCGTCTTTTCGGGGTAAACCACATGATGCGCCCCGGTGCGGTGCAAGATCTTGCCATGGCGTTCCGTCACCGCCTTGGCCCAGATATCCGGCACCCCCAGTTCCGACAGCGCCAGCACCGACAGGACCGAACTTTCCAGATCGCTGCCAATCGCCACAACCCCATGCTGAAAGTCGCCCACATTCAACTGCCGCAACACCTCGACACTGGTGGTATTGGCCTGCACCACATGGGTCAGGATGCCCGACAATTCCTGCACAATCTCGGGCCGTTCATCTATGCCCAGAACCTCATGCCCGGTCTGTGCCAGACTTTCCGCCACCGCCCTGCCAAACCGCCCCAACCCGATGACCACCACCGAATTGGACGTCGGCGCGAATTTCTTACCCAACAATCGGACGCTCCTCGGGATAACGGTACTCAGTGCGACGCGCGCGCAGGGCCAACCCCGTCGCCACCGTGATGATGCCCACACGGCCCAGATACATCAACAGAATGATGATCCATTGCGCGCTTGGCTGCAACTGATGCGTCAACCCCATCGACAGGCCCACATTGGCAAACGCACTGATCGCCTCAAAGATCAACGGGTTAAGCGGCAAATGGCTGGTCAGCCGCAAGGCCAGCACCGCGACCATCAGCACCGCCACCGACAGGGCCACCAACACCAGCGCCTCGCGCAGCACCGAGGGTGACAGCCGGCGGCCAAAGGCCTGCGTCTCGGCATCGCCCCGCATTTCGGACCAGACAGCCAGCAGGATGATCATCAGCGTTGACACCTTGATCCCGCCCCCCATGCCTGCCGACCCCGCACCCACAACCATCAAGGCATAGGTCGCCAGCATCGTCTCCTCATGGATCGCCGCCGTGTCAAAGACGTTCAGCCCGCCCGACCGCGTGTTGACCGAATGAAACATCGCCTGCATGACCTGATCGAAAAGCGGCTTGCCACCCAGCGTCGCCGGATTGTCCCATTCAAACCCCAGCGTCACCACGGCCCCCGCCACAAACAGCACAGCCGTCCCCAGCAGCGTCATCCGCGCATGCAGCGACCAGCGGCCCTTTTCCCATTGCCGCAATTCATGCAGCACGGGCAACCCCAACCCGCCAATCACAATCGACACCATCATCACGGCCATGCTCAACCGGTGGCCCGCCACGAAATCCCCACCCCCGGACAGGCTCATGAACCCCGCGTTGGTAAAGCTTGCCCCAGCCAGAAATACTCCATGCCAAAGCGCATCGGCGCCCGGCAGTCCGGCCATCAACAACTGAACCGTCAAGACGCTGGCGGCAAACACTTCCACCACCGCCGCCACCAGAAACACAAAGGCCAGAACCGACTTCACATCTCCCGGCGCAATCCCCTTCGCCTCGGCCTGTACAATCAACTGCCGGGTCAGCCCCATCTTGCGGCTGACCACCATCCCCAGCAACGTCGCGGCCGACATGATCCCGAACCCGCCTATATGAAACAGGACATAAATCACCCCCTGGCCAAAACCCGACCAATAGGTCGCCGTATCCACTGTACTCAGCCCGGTCACCGCCGTCGCGGATGTCGCCACGAACAGGGCTGTCAGGAAAGGCGCACCCACCCCCTCGGGCCGCGCGAATGGCAGCATCAACGCCAGGGTTCCCACCACGATAACCATCGCAAAGGCCAGCGGCACCAGACGCGCCGGGTTTTTCAGGAAACCCTTCATGAATCCTCCGCTTTTTTAACCAGACCTACCATCCCCACCGCATAAACGCGAGGCGCCGTGACCCCCAACCATTGCCCCAACTTCGATCCAATGCTAGATGCACCCCAAATTCATAAGGTATGAGAAACGAACATGGACTATATCGTCAAAGATATCGCGCTGGCCGCATTTGGCCGCAAGGAACTGGTGATCGCTGAAACCGAAATGCCCGGCCTGATGGCCTGCCGTGAGGAGTTTGGCGTATCAAAGCCCCTGAAGGGCGCCCGCATTGTCGGCTCCTTGCACATGACGATCCAGACCGCCGCGCTGATCGAGACGCTGACCGCCCTTGGTGCCGATGTGCGCTGGGCGTCCTGCAACATTTTCTCGACCCAGGATCACGCCGCCGCCGCCATCGCCGCTGCCGGTGTCCCGGTGTTCGCGGTCAAGGGCCAGACCCTGACCGAGCATTGGGATTACCTCGACCGCTCCTTCATGTTCCCCGAAGGGGCCAACATGATCCTCGATGATGGCGGTGATGCGACCCTTTACGTCCTGCTTGGCGCCCGCGCCGAAGCTGGCGAAGAGATCATCCCCGTTCCCCAGTCCGAGGAAGAAGAGGTGATCAAGCTTCAGATCGCCAAGCGCATGAAGGAAACCCCCGGTTTCTTCACCCGCACCAAGGCGGCCATCAAGGGCGTGTCCGAGGAAACCACCACGGGCGTTCACCGTCTGTATGATCTGCACAAGAACGGCCAACTGCCCTTCCCCGCGATCAACGTGAATGACTCGGTCACCAAGTCCAAGTTCGACAACAAATACGGCTGCAAGGAATCGCTGGTTGACGGCATCCGCCGCGCCACCGACACCATGATGGCTGGCAAGGTTGCCGTGGTTTGCGGTTACGGCGACGTGGGCAAAGGATCCGCCGCCTCGCTGCGCGGTGCTGGTGCCCGCGTGAAGGTCACCGAAGTTGACCCGATCTGCGCCCTGCAAGCGGCCATGGATGGCTATGAGGTCACCCTGTTGGAAGACGAAATGGCTTCCGCAGACATCTTCATCACCACCACCGGCAACCGCGACGTCATCCGGATCGAGCATCTGCGCGAGATGAAGGATATGGCCATCGTCGGCAATATCGGCCACTTCGACAACGAAATCCAGGTCGCCTCCCTGCGCAACCACAAATGGACCAACATCAAGGAACAGGTGGACATGATCGAAATGCCCTCGGGCAATCGCATCATCCTTCTGTCCGAAGGCCGCCTGCTGAACCTCGGCAACGCCACCGGCCATCCGTCCTTCGTGATGTCGGCAAGCTTCACCAATCAGGTGCTGGCCCAGATCGAGCTTTGGACCAAGGGTCAAGACTATGCCCCCGGCGTCTACATCCTGCCCAAGGCGCTGGATGAAAAAGTGGCTCGCCTGCACCTGAAGAAAATCGGTGTGAAACTGACCGAACTGCGCC
>CAMDHB010000030.1 GCA_945897655.1 Pseudorhodobacter antarcticus | reverse complement strand
CATGGCTCATATTGGCCAGGAAGGCCGATTTGGCGCGGTTGGCGGCCTCGGCAGCCTCTCGCGCGGCCAGAAGGGCGGCTTTTTGTTCTTTGGCTTCGGTGATGTCCATGCGAAGGCCAACGCGGCCCCCGTCGGGCGTGGGGTGGTCTTGTGACCGGATCCAGCGGCCGTCGCCCAGCAATTGTTCATGCGTCTCACCGGGGTTGCGGTGCTGGTGCATGCGGTTGGAAATCCATTCCTCCTCGCGCCCCACGGCATCGGGGTATTGGTCGTGGGCCAGACCATACCGCAAGATATCCTCAAACCGGGCGCCGGGTTGCATGGCGGGGGCCGAGGCGGCGTAGATGTCGCGGTAGCGTTGATTGCAGGTCAAAAGCCGGTCCTCTCTGTCGAAAAGCACAAAACCATCTGGAATAGCCTCAATCGCGGCCCAGATCCGCATCTGTTCGGTGATGTCCAGCACCAGCGACACGAGGTCACCATCCTGCGCCCGCCGGTTGACCATGCGCAGCCAGCGGCCATTGGTCAGTTGCACGGTCAGGGGTTCAATCGGGTCGGCGTCGAGTCGGGCGAGCAGATCACCCGCAAACTCTTGCGGGGTCAGGCCACCCAAGTCAAACCGGCCCGTGGTGGCCGCCGCCAGCATCAGGTCGGCATAGGGCATGCCGGGGGCGACCTGCAGCCCTTCGATGATCATCAGATACGCGCGATTTGCCGCAACCAGCCGCAATTCGGCGTCATAAACGGCAAAGCCGTCGTTGATGGTGTTGATCGAATCCCACAGCCGCCGTTCGGCCATCACCGCCGTGGTATGCGCCCGGTCCAGATCGACGACAAAGCGCGAGTTCTGGCCCTTCAGCACCTCGGCCTCGGACAGGGCGGAACGTGTCACCTCACGCTGCACCACGATCTGGTCCGACAAGGACCGCGCATGCAGCCCCAGCTTTTCATTTGCGGCAAACAATTCGCGGCTTTTCTGTTCCAGAAGCCGTTCTGCCGCCAGTCTTGCCCGACGCTCCTTTGCCAGGCGTTCTGCGATATCCATGCCTGCCCTGCGCCCTTCTGGCCCACCCCGATGCGCGGACAATGGCGCAGCAAAATGAATGGCGGATTAACGACGATGGGGGTGCAACATCAGAATCCTTGCACCCCCGCGTTGCGCCATGCGATGCTGTCCACAGCAAGTGTGGAGGTATTTGGATGCGTGGCTTGGCGTTCTGGTCGTCAGCGGTTCTGGCGGTTTGTATGGGCCTGACAAACCCCGCCCTCGCGCAGGATCTGATCCCGGCCAAGCGATTGGCAATCAGCGAAAATATCGACATGGAGGGGGGCGACATCGCCTCGATCTTTGACACCACGCTGGACGCGTGCGAGGCGGCATGCCTGACCAACAAGCAATGCGTTGCCTTCACCTTCAACACCCGTAACGGATCGTGCTTTGTCAAGAATGGTGCGGGCGAGGGGACCTATTTCGACGGCGCCTATTCCGGCTATGTGATCAAGGCCGAAAAGGGGGTCGAGGGGCGGGCCAAGGCGCGGCGGGCCGAACTGGTCTTCCTGCCCGACTGGGACATTCAACCCGCCTATGCCCTTGCCGCCAATCTGGCCAACCTGCACACCACGAACGGCTATACCGCCGAGGAGCAGATCGCCGCCGCAATGGATGCCGAGGCGCAGGGGAACTTTGACAGCGCCTTCCGCTTCATGGGGGCTGCCACCAATCTGGATGATACGGCCGACAATTGGCTGGAATATGCCCGCCTGCAACTGCTGGCCGCCACGCGGGATCAGGTCAACGCTTACGGTCTGCGCGACGGGGCGTTCCGCGCCGCCGTCAACGCGTACCTCAGGTCCCAGAATGTGGCGCAACAGCACAATATTCTGGTGGTGATGGGTCAGGCGCTGGAGGCTGTGGACCGGGGTCGCGATACGGTGCAGGCGCTGCGGTTGGCGCAGTCCTTGCAGCCGCGCGACGATACGGCAACGGCGCTGGATGATGCGATCGGCAAATACGGCTTCCGCGTCGCTGAAAACGAGGTTCTGAGCGACACCGACCGCCCTGCCATCTGCGCGAGCTTTACAGAAGATCTGGTGAAATCGGGGGTCGATTACACCAACTTCGTCCAACTGCCCGAAGCGGGCATGGCCGTCACCTCGGACGGTTACCGCAAGATCTGCGTCGAGGGGGTTCAGCCCGGCGGCCGTTATACCGTGACCTTCCGCGAGGGGTTGCCCGCCGCCGATGGCCAGACATTGGCCAAATCGGTGCCGATCACGGCCTATATCAAAGACCGCTCTGCCGCCGTACGCTTTACCGGGCGCGGCTATGTCCTGCCCCGTACCGGCAGCGCCGCCATTCCGGTGGTGACCGTCAACACCGACAAGCTGGATCTGGAGGTGTACCGCGTCACGGACCGCAACCTGATCCGGATCATGCAGAACGGGTATTTCGACTATCCGATGTATGATTACGAGGAATACGAATTCCAGTCGACGATGGGCACCCAGATCTGGTCCGGCACTGCCACCGTTGGCATCGACATCAACAAGGATGTCACCACCCGCCTGCCGATGGACGAGGCGATTGCCGGGCAGCCTGCAGGCATCTACGCGCTCCGCGCCGCGATTCCGGGCGTCGACACTTATGCGATCCCGCCGACGTGGCAGTGGTTCGTGGTGTCCGATCTGGGGCTGACCACGCTCAGCGGCACCGATGGCCTGCACGTTTTTGTCCGCTCACTGGGCACGGCGGCGGCCAAGATGGGCACGACGGTGGACCTTCTGTCCGTAGCCAACGAAGTGCTGGGCTCTGTGACCACCGATGCCGATGGATATGCAAGGTTTGACCGTGGCCTGATCCTTGGCACCGCAGGCGCCGCCCCGGCCATGGTCGTGGCCCGCGATGGCACGGGCGACACTGCCTTCCTGTCGCTGACCGACCCGGAGTTTGACCTGTCTGACCGTGGGGTCGAGGGGAAAGAGGCGGCCCCGCCGGTGGATGTATTTCTGACCACCGACCGTGGTGCCTACCGTGCGGGCGAAACTATCCACGCCACCGCCCTTGCCCGCGACAGCGAGACGGCAGCGCTGGAGGGCCTGCCCCTGACCGCAATCCTGCTGCGGCCCGATGGTGTGGAATACGTCCGCGCCTTGGCCGAGGATGTGGGGGCAGGCGGCCATGTGTACGATTTCCCCATCGCAGGGGCCGCCCCGCGTGGCATGTGGCGGATGGAGGTTTACGGCGATCTGGACGCCCCCGCCCTGACCGCCAAATCCTTTCTGGTCGAAGACTTTCTGCCCGAACGCATCGACTTTGCCTTGGCGCTGTCGGATGACCCGATCCGTCTGGGCGATGTGCCCCAACTGACCATTGATGCCAAATACCTGTTCGGCGCCCCCGGTGCCGACCTTGCCATCGAAGGCGAGGTTCTCCTGCGCGCCGCCAAGGAACTGGACGCCTGGCCCGGCTATACCTTTGGCAAATATGACGAACCTTTCAGCACCGCCGTCGCCTCATTCAGCGATTACCGCACCGATGAGGCGGGGCAAGGCATTGTCGACGCCGCCCTGCCCAAGGTGGACGACCCCAAGCGCCCGCTGGAGGCGCTGTTTGTCGCCCGCGTTGCCGAAGGGTCGGGCCGCCCGGTGGAACGCCGTATCACTCGTTTGATGACCCCCTCTGCCCCGATGATCGGCGTGAAGCCGATGTTTGACGAGGTGGTCGCCGAAGGCAGCGAGGCGCGGTTCCAACTGATCGGCATTGATGCCGAAACCAAGCCCACCGCGATGACGGTGAAGTGGGAGTTGAACCGGCTTGAAACCCATTACCAGTGGTATCAGGAATACGGCTCGTGGAACTGGCAGGCCGTCAGTTCGCGTGAGCGTGTCGGCTCGGGTCAGGTTGCCTTGGGGCAATCCCCGGTGGAAATCGCCGCCCCCGTGACATGGGGCGAATATGAACTGACCGTCAGCCGCGATGATGGCGAGGTTGCCGTAACCTCGACCACCTTCTATGCCGGTTGGTACGTGCCTGCCGATGTGTCGGCCACCCCTGACACGCTGGAACTGTCGCTGGACAAGCCCGACTATCAGGTCGGCGATATCGCCATGCTGCGCATCGTGCCCCGTGCGGCGGGAACGGCGCTGGTGACGGTGATGTCAAACCGCCTGATCGCGATGAAGGCGGTTGAGGTGACAGAAGGCGAGAACCTGATCCCTATCGAGGTGACGGATGATTGGGGAACCGGCGTCTATGTCTCCGCCTCGGTCCTGCGCCCCATGGATGTGGCAGCTGGCCGCAACCCTGCCCGGGCGTTGGGCCTGTCCTATGCGAAAATCGATCCCGGCACCCGTGCCCTCTCGGCCACCATCGAAACCGCCCCCGAAGCAGCCCCGCGTGGCCCGCTGGATGTGGCGGTCAAGGTGGATGGCGTGGCAGCGGGCGACACAGCCTATGTCACCGTCGCCGCCGTGGATGTGGGCATCCTGAACCTGACCGGGTTCAAGGCCCCCGATCCGCAGGACCACTACTTTGGTCAGCGCAAGCTGGGCGTCGGCATCCGCGATATCTATGGCCGCCTGATTGACGGTCTGAATGGGGCCGAAGGCGTGGTTCGCTCGGGCGGCGATGCCGGCGCACAGGCGCGTCTGCAATCACCCCCACCCACCGAAGAACTGGTGTCCTACTTTGCCGGTCCGGTTGAGGTTGGCCCCGATGGCTATGCCCGTGTCAGCTTTGACCTGCCCGCCTTCAATGGCACGGTCAAGGTGATGGCCGTGGCATGGTCCAAACGCGGCGTGGGGCAGGCCAATGCCGACGTTCTGGTGCGCGACCCGGTCGTCGTGACCGCCTCCCTGCCCCGCTTCATGTCCCCAGGCGACCAATCCCGCCTGCTGCTGGAAATCGTCCATGCCACCGGTCCTTCGGGCGAGATGAAGCTGTCGGTTCAGTCCAACGGCCTGACCCTTGGCGGCGTCCCGTCCAGCTTTACCCTGGGCGATCAGGCCAAGACCGTCTTTGCCGTGCCAATCACGGCCAACCCCGTGGGTCTGCAAACCATTCAGATCACCCTGACCACCCCGGATGGCAAGGTCCTTACCAAGGATCTGAAAATCCCCGTGCAGGTGAACGACCCCGAGGTGGCCCGCGTCAGCCGTCTGGACCTTGGGAAAGACAAGACCTTTACCTTTGACGAGGCGGTGTTTGACGGGCTGATGCCCGGCACAGGCCGCGCCACACTGGCCATCGGCCCGATTGCCCGGCTGAACGCGCCCGGTCTGCTGGCGTCGCTGGACGGCTATCCCTATGGCTGCACGGAACAAATCACCTCCAAGGCGCTGCCGCTGCTCTACTTCGATCAGGTCGCGCAGGCGATGAGCGTCAAGGGGGCCAGCGACATCAAGGGCCGGATTGATCAGGCGATTACCTCGGTCCTGACCAACCAAAGCTCCAGCGGGGCCTTCGGGCTCTGGCGTCCGGCGGATGGCGACATGTGGCTGGATGCCTATGTCACCGACTTCCTGTCCCGCGCCAAGGCGCAAGGCTATGACGTGCCGGATCAGGCCTTCCGCGCGGCATTGGACAACCTGCGCAATCAGGTCAACTACTATGCCGATTTCGACATGGGCGGACAGCCGCTTGCCTATGCGCTGATGGTTCTGGCGCGTGAAGGGGCGGCCGCCGTGGGCGACTTGCGCTATTATGCTGATGTGAAGGGCGACGCCTTTGCCACCCCGCTGGCGATGGCGCAACTGGGGGCAGCACTGGCCAGTTACGGCGACCAACCCCGCGCCGATGCCATGTTCGCCCGTGCCGCCGTGGCGCTGAATGCGCTGGGCAAGGAGACGGAACAGGTGTTCCGCGCCGACTATGGCACCAACTACCGCGATTCTGCCGCCGTCCTGACCCTTGCGGTTGAGGCGGGCACGAACGCGGTTGACCGCGAAGCGCTGGCCGACCGCATCGCCACCTCTGGGCGGCTGAGCACCCAAGAGGCGACCTGGGCGCTGATGGCGGCCAATGCCCTGATCGACCGCGACGGTGGCCGCAACATCACCCTGAACGGCGAACCGGCGGATGGCCCCTTGGTCCGCGTGCTGGACCAGACCAGCCGCGACCCGGTCTTGGTCAAGAATACCGGCAAGAAAACCACCCTGACGGTCACCACCTTTGGCGTGCCCGTGGTCCCCGAACCTGCAGGCGGCAACGGCTATGCCATCACCCGCAGCTACTACACGCTGGACGGTGAACCCGCGTCATTGGAGGGGATGAAAACCGGCGACCGTCTGGTCGCGGTGCTGGAAATCACCCCCTTTGGCCGGGGTGAGGCGCGGCTGATGGTCAACGACCCCCTGCCGGCGGGGTTGGAGATTGACAACCCCAACCTGATTTCCGGCGGTTCAGTCGCGGCCCTGTCCTTCCTTGATCTGGCGGGTGAGGTGGCGCATTCCGAATTCCGGCAGGACCGTTTCCTGACGGCGATTGACCGCACCGACAGCACGCCCTTCCGCTTGGGCTATATCCTGCGGGCCGTGTCGCCGGGCACCTTCCACCACCCGGCAGCCTCGGTCGAGGATATGTACCGCCCCGACTATACCGCCCACACCGACGCGGGCACCGTCACCATTGCCGAGTGATGGGGCATAAGTGGTTCATCGGCGCCGCGGCGGGCCTTCTGCTCGCCGCCTTGGCGCGGGATGAGGGCGATCTGTGGATCGACCGCACCGTTCTGCCCGATTTGACGGTTGAAACCTCGGATGAGGTGCTGGACCGCAACGGCGATCTGCTGCGCGCCTATACCGTGGCCGATGGCCGGTGGCGGCTGGCGGTGGAGCCATCTCAAGTGGACCCCTTCTTTTTGCGCCTGCTGATCGCCTATGAGGACAAGCGTTTCCTGGACCACAATGGCGTCGACCCGCGCGCCCTGCTGCGGGCGGGCTGGTCGCTGGTCACGACGGGCCACATCACCTCGGGCGCATCCACGCTGACGATGCAGGTGGCGCGGTTGTTGGAGGATTCCGGCACCGGCCGTCTGACCGGCAAACTGCGCCAGATTCGGGTGGCATTAGCGCTGGAAAGGCACCTGACCAAGGATGAAATCCTTGCCCTCTACCTGCACCTTGCCCCCTACGGCGGCAATGTCGAAGGCATCCGGGCCGCATCCTTGGCCTATTTCGCCAAGAAACCCCGCCGCCTGACCCCGGCTGAGGCCGCCCTGCTGGTCGCCATCCCCCAATCCCCCGAAGCGCGCCGCCCCGACCGCGCCGCCAACACCGCCACCGCCGCCCGCGCCCGCGTACTAGACCGCGCCTTGGGCGACGGGCTGATTGACGCCGACCAATCCCGCGCCGCGCAGACCGAACCCGTTCCCACCACCCGCCGCCCCTTTCCCGCCCTTGCCCCCCACCTGTCCGACCGCGTTGTGGCGGTTCAGGGCAGCCACCAGACGACCCTTGACCGCACCTTACAACGCAGTCTGGAACGGCTGGCCGCCGATACCGTGGCCACCCAAGGCGACCGGATGCAGGTGGCGATCGTGGTGGCCGATCACCGGACTGGGGAAATCCTGGCCTCCATAGGCTCCGCCGGCTACCGCGCTGACCAGCGGCAGGGGTTTGTCGACATGACCACCGCTCTCCGCTCGCCCGGGTCCACCCTGAAACCGCTGATCTACGGGCTGGCCTTTGACGAGGGTCTGGCCCATCCCGAAACCCTGATCGACGATGCACCCACCGATTTCAACGGCTACCGCCCGCAGAACTTCGACCGCCAGTTCCGCGGCACGATCCGTGTGCGCGAGGCGCTGCAACTGTCGCTGAACCTGCCCGTTGTCGCGCTGACCGAGGCGCTGGGTCCGGCCAAGCTGCTGCAAGCGCTGGACCGTGCGCAGGTGAAATTCGCCCTGCCCACCGGCCAACCCGGGCTGGCCGTGGCCTTGGGCGGCATCGGTGTCACCTTGCAGGACATGGTGCAGCTTTATGCCGGCATCGCAAATGGCGGGCAGGCGCAACCGCTGCACTACCTGCCCACCGACCCGCAGGATGCCCAGCGCGTTCTGACCCCTGTTGCAGCCTGGGAAGTGGCCGACATTCTGGCAGGCCTGGCGCCGCCACCCGGTGCGCCGGAAAACCGGCTGGCCTACAAGACCGGCACCTCCTATGGCCACCGCGACGCCTGGGCCATCGGGTTTGACGGGACCCACGTCATCGGCGTCTGGCTGGGCCGCCCCGATGGCACGCCCGTCCCCGGTGCCTTTGGCGCGGATGTGGCCGCACCTGTGCTGTTTCAGGCCTTTGCCCGGCTGAAACCCGCCTTGACCCCGCAGCCCCCCGCACCCCCCGCCACCCTGCTGGTGGCAAACGCTGAGCTGCCGCAACCCCTGCGCCAGTTCCGCTCCCGCTCCGCCGCGTTTGCGGTTCTGGACGCCCCGGCCGTCGCCTTCCCCCCCGACGGGTCCGAGGTTGAACTGCTGCCCGAAGGCCTGATGGTCCGGGTCGAGGGTGGCACGGCACCCTTCACCTGGCTCGCCAACGGAACGCCTGTCAGCACCGGGCAAACGGGGCGCGAAGCGATGCTGGCCGACCTGGGGCGCGGTTTTGTCACCCTCAGCGTGATTGACGCCACGGGCCGTTCAGCCCGCGCCTCGGTCAGACTGCGCTGATCAGATCACGGTTTTGGGCGGGCGGGTCATGTCAGGATGCGCCGCCGCCACAGCGGGCACCTCGGCCAGACGGGCAGCAATGGCCGCAATGCGCGGGAAGGCGGTCATGTCAACACCCACCCGCTGCGCGTTGTAAACCTGCGGCACCAGCGTCAGATCGGCCATGGAGATGCTGTCACCGTGGCAAAAGTCGCCCGTCTTGCCATCACCCAACATCGCCTCTAGCGCCGCAAAGCCGCGCGTGATGTAGTAGTGCTGCCAGTCAATCGGCGACATCGCCCCATCGGTCAGCACCTCGACATGCTTGCGCACCGACATGTTGCAGACCGGCGCAATCTCCATCGCCACGGCATGGGCCAGCGCGCGCACCCGGGCGCGACCTGCCGCATCGGTGGGCAACAAGAGCGGCCCGCGCGTTTCCTCCAGATACTCCAGAATGGCCAGCGACTGGGTCAGAACCAGCCCGTCAATCTCCAGCGTCGGAACCAGACCTTGCTTGTTTAGGGTCAGATTGGCCGTTGCCCGCTGATCCCCTGCCAGCAGGTCCACCCCAACCCGGTCATGCTCAATGCCGAACAATCCAAGCGCAATCCGCACCCGGTAAGAGGCGCTCGACCGCCAATACTCATGCAACATCACCATTCACGCGGCCTCCCATCGGTCCCGTGGGGAAACTGCCGCAGCATGATTTTTTATGCAAGACGGGCAAAGCGGATATTTTTGACCGCCAATTGCCCAGCAAATCACAGCCAAACCTGCTTTGCGACGACCAGAATGACGCCACCCATTGACGCTGCCCGCGTGGCCGATCTAGCTGCGCCAACGCCTTGCGAAAGAAATCCTGCATGACATCCCAACCAGACATCCGCCGTCCGCTGCTATTGTCAGCGATGGCAAGTTTCATCGTGCTGGGGGCCTATCAGGCCGTGCTTGGCCCCGCACTGCCCGTCTATCAGCAGATCTTCACACTGGACACGGCTACGGCGGGCTGGCTGATCTCGACCCTGGGGGTGGGCAGCTTCATCGGCATCGCGGGCATGTATTTCATAGGCCACCGCGTCACCGCACGGCTGACACTGGGTGCGATGGCGGTGGGCGCGTTGATGCTGGCTTTTGCGCCAAACTGGATCATCACGCTGGCAGGCGGGGTGATCTTTGGCCTGGGCTATGGCAGTGTCGCCACCCTGTTCAACGCCCGCATCATGGCCGCCTTCGGGGCGCGCGGGCCCTCGATGGTCAGCCTGATCAACGCGCTCTATTCGGTGGGGGCCATTGCAGCACCCTTGGTGTTTGTGGGCTTGGGCAGCGATCCCAAGGTGATCTTTTCCATTATCGCAGGGATTGCCGTGCTGACCATCCTCACCTCGGGTCAGGCCGGGCGGGCACAGGCGGCGGGCGGGGTGAATGCCTCGGGGTTCAAGCTGCACCCGCCGATCCTGATTGTCGGCGCCATCGCCATCGGGATGGAGGTGTGCCTGACCGGCCTTGCCCCCAGCGCGCTGATCAAGACCGGCATAGCACCCGACCGCGCCGCCGAACTGCTGTCGATGTTCTTTGTGGCCTTTCTGTTGGGGCGCATCGGGCTGACCCTGTTGGCCGACCGCGTGCCGTCCTTCACGATCTTTGCCGTGGCGATGGGCTTTACGGCGCTCTGCGGGATGGGCTGTGTGTTCTTTGATCCGGTCTGGTTCTATCCGCCCATTGGCCTGGCCACCGGCCTGTTCTTTCCGGGCTTTTTCGTGACGGCATCGGGCATCATGGGCACCGATTCCCGCGTGGCTCCCGTGATCCTGGGCACCTGCCAGATCGGCGCGGTCCTGTCACCGCTGGCCGTGGCGGCCCTGATCCCGCTGATGGGGGACAAGGGGTTTTTCTGGCTGATGTCGGGCACCGCAGCCGTCCTGGCCCTGCTGGCGATGGTGTTCTACCGCCAGATTGCGCGGCCCATCAGGTGATCAGCCGCATCCGCCCCGATGCCGTCAACTCATAAGCGCGGCGTCCTTCGATCACCACCGCACTCAGCGGCCCACCATAGGCCGCCCCGGAATCCAGATTGACCCGGTTGCCGTAATGCGTGGCCATCTCGATCGCCGTGTGGCCATGCACCACAAGCGCCCCATGATCGCGCTTGTCATCCAGAAAGGGTTGGCGGATCCAGACAAGATCCGTCTCGGTCTGATCGGCCAGCGGAATGCCGGGGCGCAGGCCCGCGTGCACAAAGATCGCCTCGTCCCGCACATGGCTGGTCGGCAGCGCCTTCAGAAAGGCGCGGTGTTCGGGCGGCACGGCGGCCCGCGCCTCAGCATGAACCGGGTCAAGCGGACGGTCAAGGGCGCTGCGGATACCGTAAGCCGCCAGCGTGGCCGCCCCACCAATCCGCGGGTGAAGCCAGGACATGTCAGGCCGCAAGCCCGGGTCCCGCCAAAAGGGATCATCCACAAAGTCCGCGAACATGCGGTCATGATTGCCCTTCAGCACGACCCAGTCCTGCCCATCGCGGATGCCGGCCATCAGAAAGTCGATCACCCCCCGGCTGTCCGGCCCCCGGTCCACCAGATCACCCACATGCACGACAGGGGCCGCGCCGTGGTTGGCCTGATCCTTGGCAATACGGTCATGGACCCGTTTCAGCAGGTCCAGATGACCATGAATGTCGCCAATGGCATAGGTGTGCATAAAGGCTCCCGTCAAAAGGGGCGGAGGTTTCCCCCCGCCCTATGCGATATTGAAACGGGCTTGAAAAGGCTCAAGCCACCTCGAACTGCAACGCCTTGACCTGCTGGAACATGCCGGTGCCTTCCAGTGTGTCAACCACCTTGGGGTCAATCGCCTGATCCAGATACAGGATCGCAATCGCCTCCTTGCCCACGCCAGACCGGCCAAGGGTAAAGTTCGCGATGTTGACGTTGTTGCGCCCCATCGTCATGCCCAGAAGACCGATGATCCCCGGCACGTCGTCATTGGTGGTGTACAGCATATGCGCCCCGATCTCGGCATCGATGTTGATGCCCTTGATCTGGATGAAGCGCGGTTTGCCATCGCTGAAACAGGTGCCTGCGACGGACCGTTCACGCGTGTCGGTGACCATCGTGACCTTGATATAGGCGTCAAACACCCCGGTCTTTTCCTGCCGCGTGGTGGAAATCTGGATGCCCTTGTCCTTGGCCACCACAGGGGCGGAGACGAGGTTGACATCCGGGTTCTGCTGCTTCAACACCCCGGCAATCACAGCTTGGTTCAGGGCGGCAAGGTTCATCCCCGCAACCGTCCCGTCATACAGGATGTTGATCGCCTTGATCGGCTCTTCGGTCATCTGACCGATGAATGCGCCCAAGTGGCTCGCCAGCTTGATCCACGGCCCCATCACAGCCGCCTCTTCCGCCGTCACGTTGGGCATGTTCAAGGCGTTCGACACGGCCCCGGTCAGCAAGTAATCCGACATCTGTTCCGCCACCTGCAGCGCCACGTTTTCCTGCGCCTCGGTGGTTGATGCCCCCAGATGCGGGGTGCAGACGACATTGGGCATACCAAAGAGGGGGCTTGCCGTGGCGGGCTCCACCTCGAACACATCCAGTGCGGCCCCGGCGACTTGGCCGCTGGTCAGGGCCGCCGCCAAAGCCGCCTCGTCAATCAAACCACCTCGGGCACAGTTGATGATGCGGACGCCCTTTTTGGTCTTGGCAAGGTTTTCAGCCGACAGGATGTTGCGGGTCTTGTCAGTCAGGGGCACGTGCAGGGTGATGAAATCAGCGCGGGCCAGCAATTCGTCCAACTCGACCTTGGTCACGCCCAACTGCTTGGCCCGGTCTTCCGACAGGAAGGGGTCATAAGCCACCACCTTCATGTGCAACCCAACGGCGCGGTCACAAACAATGCCGCCGATGTTGCCCGCACCGATGACACCAAGGGTCTTGTTGAACAACTCGACCCCCATGAAGCGCGACTTTTCCCATTTGCCGGCCTGGGTGCTGGCGTTGGCTTCAGGCAGTTGGCGGGCCACGGCGAACATCATCGCAATGGCATGTTCGGCGGTGGTGATCGAATTGCCAAAGGGCGTGTTCATCACGATGACGCCCTTCTTTGACGCCGCCGGAATATCGACATTGTCCACACCAATCCCGGCACGGCCCACCACCTTCAACCGCGCGGCACCTGCCAGCAGTTTTTCGGTGACCTTGGTGGCCGAGCGGATCGCCAGACCGTCATACTGGTCAATTATGGCGGCCAGCGCCTCTTTGTCTTTGCCCAGTTTCGGCATATAATCCACCTCGACCCCCCGGTCGCGGAAGATTTGTACAGCCGTTTCAGAAAGTTCGTCGGATACAAGAACGCGAGGTGCCATCATGGGCTCCTATGATTGAGGGAAATGGGAAGATGGGCAAATTGCCCATCCTACAAGTCATTGAATGGCGATTTCCGATTGGAACGCATGGGCGATCCAGGGCATCAGGGCCTGAACGTCCGCAGTCTCGACCGTCGAGCCGCACCAGATGCGCAGGCCCGGCGGTGCATCGCGGTAAGCCCCCATGTCAAACCCTGCCCCGGCCTTTTCGATGCGCTTGGCCACGGCTTTGGCAAAAACCTCGCCATCCTTGATGCGGGGGTCGGTGAATTTGAGGCAAACCGAGGTGGTCGAGGCGATCTCGGGGCGTTCGGCCAGATTGGCGATCCACGGGTTGGCGGCGCAGAAATCCC
Organism: Pseudorhodobacter antarcticus; assembly: GCA_945897655.1. Taxonomy (GTDB): domain Bacteria; phylum Pseudomonadota; class Alphaproteobacteria; order Rhodobacterales; family Rhodobacteraceae; genus Stagnihabitans. The sequence continues at coordinate 3,711 of CAMDHB010000030.1, read as the reverse complement.
AGATCACTTGGGCATTCGCCTTGGCGCGGTTCACGAGGCCCGGCAATCCGCCAATCGACTTGGCCCATTTCAGTGCAACCAGATAATCCTCGACCGCCAGCATTGACGGGGTGTTGATCGTTTCACCCACGAAGATGCCTTCGATCAGCTTGCCTTTGGAGGTCAGGCGGAAAATCTTGGGCAGGGGCCATTTGGGGGTATAGCTTTCCAACCGCTCCACCGCGCGGGGGCTGAGGATCAGCATGCCATGCGCGCCCTCACCGCCCAGCACCTTTTGCCAGGAGAAGGTGATGACATCCAACTTGTCCCACGGCAGGTCCATCGCAAAGGCGGCGCTGGTGGCATCGCAGATGGTCAGCCCAGCACGATCCGCCGGAATGGCATCACCATTCGGAAGGCGGCAGCCAGAGGTGGTGCCGTTCCAAGTGAAGACCACGTCGCTGTCAAAATCAACCGTCGCAAAGTCAACTATCTGGCCATAGGGGGCAATCTTGACCTTTGCATCCAGCTTCAGCTGTTTGACCACATCGGTCACCCAGCCCTCGCCAAAGCTTTCCCAGGCCAGCATCTCAACCGGGCGGGCGCCCAGCATGGACCACATCGCCATCTCGACAGCGCCCGTGTCCGAGGCGGGGACGATACCGATGCGGTAATCGGCGGGCACGCCAAGGATGTCGCGGGTCAGGTCAATCGCCTCACGCAGCTTGGTCTTGCCAATGGCGGCACGGTGCGACCGACCCAGCGGGGCATCCTCAAGCATGGAAAGGGAAAATCCGGGAACCTTGGCACAGGGGCCAGAGGAAAAGCGCGGGTTGGCCGGGCGCGCGGCCGGGGCGTTCAGATCAGACATGGTATCCTTCCAGATAAATGCCCCCCGGTGGGGAGGGGTGTCCCGCCATCGCGTCTATGCCAAGGGCAAAAAAGCGTCAAGCCTGAACAGGGGTCAGGTGATCCCCACCGCCCGCCGCCACAGGGGCTTGACCACCTCCAGCAGAATCAGCACCGCAAAGGCCGCGCCCACGGGCAGCGCCAGCCACTGGGCTGGCACGGCGGCAAAGCCGAAGATCCCCTGTGCCGGTGACCAGAACAGCGCGGTCGCCAATGTGACCAGCACGATCCCCATCACCACCGCCAGCGCCCGGTTGGGCCGCAGGAATGCCCCCACCAGCGAGGACGACGTGGCCCGGTCCACAAAGATCAGGGCAACGATGCCCAGCACCAAGGCGCTGAAACTCAACGCCCGGGTCTGATCCTCGGACAGCCCATACAGCGGCAGCATCCAGGCGATGGCGCCCACCGACAACAGGACCAAAGCGCCTTGAAACAGGCTCCAAACCACAGTCGGGGTGGAGAACAGCGGCTCCAACGCGGGCCGGGGCTTGCGCTTCATCAACCCGGCTTCGGCCTTTTCCGCCTCGAACACCAAGGAGCAAACCGGGTCGATCACCATCTCCAGAAAGGCAATGTGGATGGGGCTTAACAGCAAGGGCATCCCGAACAGCAGGGGCATCAGCGCCAGCCCGGCAATAGGCACATGCACGGCCAGAATGAAACTCATCGCCTTGCGCAGGTTGTCATAGATACGCCGACCCAAGCGGATCGTGGTGACGATGGAGCCGAAATCATCATCCAGCAGCATCATCGACGCCGCCTCGCGCGCCACATCCGTGCCGCGCCCACCCATCGCCACCCCGATATGCGCGGCCTTGAGCGAGGGCGCATCGTTGACCCCATCCCCCGTCATCGCCACCACCTCGCCCCCCGCCTTGAAGGCCATGACGATGCGCAGCTTTTGTTCGGGCTGAATGCGGGCAAAGACCGTGGTGTGCTTGACCGCCTTGGCCAGCGCCGCATCCGTCATCGCGGCAAGGTCGGGGCCGGTGATCAGACCCCCGCTGTCCAACCCCGCCTCAGCCGCAATCGCCCGCGCCGTGGCCGGGTAATCGCCAGTGATCATCACCACCTTGATGCCCGCCGCCCGGCATTCGGCCACCGCTGCCGGAACTTGTGCGCGCAAGGGATCGGCCAAGCCCACCAGCCCCAGATAGCGAAAGGCGAACCCGGTCTGGGCCTCGGGCAAGTCCTGAACCCCGGCCAGCGCCACCCCCAGCACCCGCAACCCCCGTTCGGCCATGTCATTGACCTGCACCATCATCGCGGCCTTCGCCTCAGGGCCCAAATGACACAGACCGGCAATCGCCTCAGGCGCGCCCTTGGTTGCGGCCACCCGCAAATCGCCCGCAGCCCAAACCTGCGTCATCGCCAACAGCCCATCGGTCAGGGCATATGACCGGACCAGCCTTTGCCCCTTGTCCAAGGCATGCAGCGCATGAAACGCCTTTTCCATCGGGTCAAACGGATGCGGGGCCGACGCCATTGTCGCCACTTCCGCCAGCGCCAGAAACGGGTCGGCCAGCGCGCCGCCCACCTTCAGCGCTTGGCCGTCGGCCAAACGCAACTCCACCACCGTCATACGGTTTTCGGTCAGCGTGCCCGTCTTGTCGGTGCACAGAACCGAGGCCGCCCCCAACGTCTCAATCGCACTCGCCCGCCGTGTCAGCACCCGCGCCTTGGAGATGCGCCATGCCCCCATCGCCATGAACACGGCCAGAACCATCGGAAATTCTTCGGGCAGCATCGACATGCCCACGGCAATTCCGGCCAGAACCGCCTGCAACCAGTCGCCGCGCAGCATGCCGTACAGCCCCACCACCGCCAGACTGACCATCCCCCCGGTGATCGCCAGAATCAGCACCAACCGCCTGATCTGGCGCTGCAACTGCGGCGTCTCGGTCTCCAACTCGGCCAGCGAGGTGCCGATCAGGCCCAATTCGGTGCGCGCGCCCGTCGCCGTCACCTCGGCCAGCCCAGTGCCGCGCACGATCAGCGAACCTGAAAAGACCTGCGCCAAACCCTCGCCGCCCGCGCGGGTCGCTTCGGGACGCGAGGCATGCGCAGGGTGATGAACCTTGCGCACCGCCACCGCCTCGCCGGTCAGCAGGGATTCGTCGGCTGCAAGGCCGCTGGCCTTGATGACCAAGGCATCGGCAGGCACCCGGTCACCCTCGGACAGCACGATCAGATCGCCCAAGACCACTTCACGCCCGGCAATGCGCAGACGCTGCCCGTCGCGAATGACCATTGCGCGCGGGCTGGTCAGATCGCGCAAGGCATCCAGAACCTTCTCGGTCCGCGCCTCCTGAACCACGGTGATGCCGATGGACAGGCAGGCGAACACCAGCAGAATGATCGCCTCTTCCAGATTGCCCAGCAGCAAATAGACCAAACCACCGCCCAGCAGCAGCGCCAGCATCGGTTCCTTCAGTACCTCAAACACGATGCGCACCCAAGTCCTGCTCTTGGCTTGGGCCAGTTCATTGGGGCCATCCCCAGCCAGCCTGCGGGCGGCTTCAGCCTGGGTCAGGCCGGACAAGGCCAATGCTTTGGTGGTCATCTGAGGCTTTCTGCTGCGGCTTGCGAACGGGTCCGGTCACCAGACCGCAACAAAAGCCGCCGCGCATTGATCTGCGTCAGGCCCGACCGGACGATGGCGGGCGATACACGACCGGCGCAGCACGCTGGCGGGACGAAAAGCAGGTGGCACAGAACCGTATCTTCATGGCTTTGCTGGCCCTTGTGACCCTTGCCTTCGCCTGGGTCCTTTGGGCACTGTCGGGGGCCGTGTTCTGGGCCCTCGTGTTCGTGATCGTG
>CAMDHB010000029.1 GCA_945897655.1 Pseudorhodobacter antarcticus | reverse complement strand
CGGTGGATCCAGCTTGCAGCCATGCTGCCACTTGCGGCATCGGGCCTGGTGCTGGGAACGGCCCTGTTTTTGGTGGTGCATCCCGTCATGAACACCGAAGCCCTGGCCCTGCCGATCACGATAACGGTCAACGCCATGATCGCCCTGCCCTTCCTGTTTCGCCTTCTGCTGCCCGAGGCGCGGGCCCTGCAGTCAGGCTATGACCGGCTGTGCAATACGCTGGGATTGCAAGGGATGGCGCGGTTGCGGTTTGTCACACTGCCACGCCTTGCGCGCCCGCTGGGGATGGGGGCGGGCATTGCTGCCGCCCTGTCGATGGGGGATCTGGGGGTGATCGCGCTGTTTGCGTCTGAGGATACGGCCACGCTGCCTTTGATGGTGCAGCGTCTGGCAGGCGCCTACCGGATGGAACAGGCTGCGGCGGCGTCTTTGGTGCTGATTGTGGCCAGCTTTGCTCTGTTCTGGGCCTGCGATGCTGGGGGGCGACGTGCTGCACCTTGACCATCTGGAACTGACATACCCGGGCTTTCGCCTGACGGCAGACTGGTCAGCCGCGGCAGGTGAGGTCATTGCGCTGATCGGCCCCTCTGGCGCGGGTAAGTCGACCCTGCTTTTGACCATTGCAGGATTTCTGAACCCCAGCGGTGGGACCATCCGCTGGCAGGGCACCGATCTGTCCAAGGTTCCCGCTGCCAAACGGCCAATCAGCATGTTGTTTCAGGATCAAAACCTGTTCCCACATCTGACACTTGCGCAGAACCTAGGCCTTGCCCTATCGCCACGGCTGCGTTTGGACCGCGCTCAGGCTCTGCGGGTTGCGGCTGTGTTGGAGAGGCTCGGCCTTGCTGAACTGGGATCCCGCCGTCCGGCTGACCTATCGGGCGGTCAGCAGGGACGTGCCGCATTGGGGCGGGTTCTGTTGCAAGGCAGGCCCATCCTTCTGCTGGATGAACCCTTTGCTGCCTTGGGCCCGGCGCTTAAGTCTGATCTGTTGCACCTTGTGCGGGATCTGGTTGCCGAGACGCAGGTATTGGTTCTGCTGGTTACCCATGACCCAAAGGATGCCGAACGATTTGCTGCCAAGACGGTTATGGTGTCAGGTGGCGTCGCATCGGCACCTGTACCGACTGCCGAACTTTTCGCCAATCCCCCGACCGCCTTGCAGGACTATCTGGGCAGGTGACAAAGAAAAACCCCGCCAAAGCGGCGGGGTTTTCAGGCTGTTCAGAAGAGATCAGGCGACTTTTTTCTTGCCTTTGACACCCGACCAAAGACGCTTGTTGGTCAGGTACAGCAGAACCGACAGCAGACCCAAAAGAAGCACGGCCTTGAAACCGGATTCCTTGCGCACCATCATCTTCGGCTCGGACGCCCACATCAGGAAGGCTGACACGTCTTCGGACATATTCTCCAGCGACGCCTCGGTGCCGTCGGCATAGGTGACTTGGTCAGCCGACATGGGCTGCGGCATTGCAATCCAGCTGCCCTCGATCATCGGATGACCGGCTTCGTCCTTGCAGGTGTCCGGAACTGCGCCATTGGCAAAGCCGGTATTGTAGTAAAAGCCGTCAATGCCGTCGGGTGCACATTCCGGGTTCTCTTCGTAGCCTGTCAGGACGGAATAGATATGCTCCGGCCCGCCGATGCCCCGAAAGAACTGGTTGATGCCAAGGCCATAAGGCCCGTGGAACCCAGCGCGCGCCTTGGCCATGACCGAAAGGTCAGGCGCAGCTGCGCCATTGTTTTCAGGAAAGCGATCGGCAGGAGTTGCGGTGCGCTCTTCACCGGTTTCCTTGTCGATAACGGTCAGGTTCTTGGCATAGGCCTTGACCTGTTCCTCGGGCAGCATCGGCCCGCCCATTTCGGCCAAGGCCCCAATGCGCAGGAACTTGAGCCCGTGGCAGGCCGAGCAGACTTCGGTAAAGACCTGAAGGCCGCGCTGCAGCTGGTGCTCATCAAATGCCCCGAACGGCCCTTCAAAGCTGAACGGGATATCGACGGTTTTTGCCTCACCCGCGGCCCAAGCCGAGCCGGTGAACAGGGTCAGAGCAGAAACAGCGCTGATTGCGATTTTGCGTATCATCTCAGTCAGTTCCTTTCTCTCACTCGGCCGGATTGGCATAGTGCGATTTGAAGTCTTCTTCGATGGTCGCCGGTTGCAGCAGCGGCTTTTCAAGCACACCCAGCAAGGGCAGAACCACAAAGAAATAGGCGAACCAGTACGTCGACGCGATCAGACCAACCCAACCCGTGAATGTACCCGGGACCTGAGAGCCGACCCACATCAGAACGATGAAGTCGACGACCAGAATGGCGAACCACCACTTGAACATGGGGCGATAGCGGCCCGACCGCACGGAAGACGTATCCAGCCAAGGCGCAAGGCCCATCGCCACAATCGCGCCAGCCATGGCAAGAACGCCAAACAGCTTGCTGTCCACGATGCCGAAGGTCAGGAACTGCACCAGTTGCACAGCCCAGACGGTGTTATCAAAGGCGCGCAGGATCGCATAGAACGGCAGCAGATACCATTCCGGAACGATATGCGCCGGTGTGGCCAGCGGGTTCGCCTGGATGTAGTTATCCGGATGGCCCAGGAAGTTGGGCATGAAACCCACAACCGCGAAGAACAGCATCAAGATGATGCTAAGCGCGAACAGGTCCTTGATCACGAAATAGGGCCAGAAGGGCAGGGTGTCACGCTCGGCCTCTTCCTTGGACCCACGGCGCACTTCAACACCCGTGGGATTGTTGTTGCCGGTGGTGTGGAAGGCCCAGATGTGCGTCACGACCAGCGCTGCGATCACGAGAGGCAGCAGATAGTGCAGGCTGAAGAAGCGGTTCAGCGTGGCGTTGTCGACAGCGAAGCCGCCGAGCAGCCATTCTTGCAGCGCAGGGCCGACACCGGGAATTGCCCCAAACAGGCCGGTGATAACGGTGGCACCCCAGAACGACATCTGGCCCCAGGGCAGAACGTAGCCAAGGAAGGCCGTGGCGACCATCAGGAAGTAGATGATCATTCCGATGACCCAAGTCACTTCGCGCGGGGCTTTGTAGCTGCCGTAGTAAAGTCCGCGGAAGATGTGCAGGTAGACCGCAAAGAACATCAGCGACGCGCCGTTCGCATGCAAATAGCGCAGCATCACGCCGCCGTTCACATCGCGCATGATATGTTCAACCGAGGCGAAGGCCAGGTCGACGTTCGGGGTGTAGTGCATCGCCAGAACGATGCCGGTGACAATTTGCATCGCAAGACAGAAGGTCAGAACGATACCCCAGATCCACATCCAGTTCAGGTTCTTGGGCGTCGGGATCGTCAACGTGCCATGAAGTAGGCTGACAATCGGAAGACGGTTATGAAGCCACGTCTGAAACCCGGGCTTGGGTTCATAGTGGTCGTGCGGGATACCGGCCATAGTGCTGTTCCTTACCCGAGCTTGATCGTTGTTTCGTTGACAAATGCCGCAACCGGCACTTCCAGATTGCGCGGGGCCGGGCCCTTGCGGATACGACCGGCGGTGTCATAGTTCGAACCGTGGCACGGGCAGAACCAGCCGCCGAATTCGCCGGCACCATCACCCAGCGGAACGCATCCCAGATGGGTGCAAACTCCCATCATCACCAGCCATTTGCCATCGGCGTCAAGCGTCCGGTTGGCATCGGATGCATCTGCTTCCGCGGGCAGGTTGGCGTTTTGCGCCTTGCCATCGATCAGACCCAGATCAGCCAGAACCACATCCCTGGCTGCCGAAATCTCTTCCGGCGTGCGATAGCGGATGAACACGGGCTTGCCGCGCCATTTCACGGTCAGCTGCGTGCCCTCTGTGACATCGGTGACGTCCACTTCGATCGAGGCAAGCGCCTTGACGTCGGCGGAGGGGTTCATCTGGTTGACAAGCGGCCAAACGGCTGCACCCGTCGCCACCACACCCGCACCTGCGGTTGCGTAATACAAGAAATCCCGGCGGGTTCCCGAGTGATCGTCAGTTTGGGACACGAATGTTTCTCCCTTTGGGCGGTCGCAAGCCTGCGACCTCATTGACCTGTCGGCCGCGGATGCCCGTAGCCTTGCCGGGCGGGTTTTAGACAAGGATTGCGGGGCCGTCCAGCGGACAAAGCAGCGCAGAGGAGGCAGACAGGCATTTTGCCTCAGATACGACCCAAATGCATAAGCTGACACGCATTTTGCTTCGCGAAAGCCTTTTGAAGGGAAAGTTCGGGGGGCGATCTCGAAAAAGGCGCTGCCGGTCCCTAGTTTCCACGCAACACATGGCTATCAGCACGAAAGGATTGGGATGCTTACCGCAAGGCTTGTGCACAGGGTAACGCTGACTCTCGCCTTCGCCCTTGCTTTGGCACCCGTTCCTGTCCGCGCAGAGCTGGAGTTTTCGGTTTACGGTGGTCCGCAGACCACCCATCCCAGCACAATCCGTTCGCCGACTCTTGGCAATGACAAGGTAAACTGGCGATCGGAACCCTTCGTGATTCCGACTTACTATGGGCTGCGTGCCAAATGGTGGTCTGACCGTCGAATCGGGGTTGGTCTGGATTTCGTGCACTACAAGGCTTTTGCCGATGATCCGGCAAAATACGGGTATGAAGAGTTGAACTTCTCTCACGGTCTGAACGCCCTGACGGTGGACCTTTGGTACCGCGCCAATCCGATGGGTAAAGTTACCCCGTATTTCGGTGCAGGACTGGGCGTTGTGGTTCCCCATGTCGAGGCCGAACCGATTGGTCTGGAACCCACTGCCAACTATCAGATTGCCGGTCCCGCTGTGACGGTGGTCTTTGGCGCGTCAATGCCGCTGAAAGGAAACTGGTCGGTTTTCACCGAATACAAGGCCACCTATTCCGAGATCAGAGCCAAGTTGGACACGGGCGACCGCTTGAATACCGACATTTTCGCGGACGCCTTGAATCTGGGTCTGAGCTTGCGGTTCTAGACCTGAGGTTACACCTTGGGATGCGTCGCAACCATCGACGGGCGATTTGCAAAAGCAGCACACCATGTGGCCAATTTTGGCCGGCCCACGCGCCATTGCCGCGCGTCGTGCCGCAGGTCCAAGTGACCCAAGGCGCAGGCCATGGCAATTTGCCCAATGTCCAACGGCCCGTTCAGATGATCAATCCAGCGCTGCTCGACCACGTCTAGCGTGCGGGCGATCTTGACCCATTGCCCTTCGACCCAAGGAGCAAAGCGCATCTCCTCGGGCCGCAGGCGCGTTTCATAAACCATCAGGACGCTGGCATCCATGATCCCATCGGCGGTCGCCTCAAGCGTCAAACTGTCCCAAAGCGCCGGACCGCTGGGGTAAATCTGCGGCAACGCAAGTTCGGCCAGATAGCGGCAGATGACGACACTGTCGTAGATCGTCCGCCCATCATCGCACAGCAGGGCAGGGATCTTGCCTAGCGGATTTACGTCGACAGGCATCGTTCCGGGATCAACCGCATTGCCAGCGGCGGGGACAATCTCGACCTTGCCCGCAAGGCCTGCCTCCAACAGAACAACCACAGCCTTGCGGGCAAAGGGTGAGGCGGGCGCGGCGAAAAGCTTCATGGCATTGGTCCTGATTGTTTCAGGCAACCACGCTAGGCCAGCGGCCAAGGGTCGTCCAGACGAAACCTCAGCCCAGATCCCGCATCGCCTGAGCAAGGTCGCCCGACGCCCCACCCAGCGCCGTCAGCGCCCGGATCGCACCCTCGCGCGCGTCGGGCGTCTTGTTCTGGTTCAGCTTCCACGTTCCCTCGACCGACTGCACCTGCAGCCGAAACGGCAGAATCATCCGCATCATCCGTTCCATCACGCCTTCGGTCATCTTCGACGGCTTCCAGATCGGCTTGGGCAAAAGCATGGCTTCGAATCTGTCCGACACTGCGTGCAGGTGGGGCTCCAAAGCGTCGGACGGCAGGGGGATCAGAACCCCGCGCAGGTGCACGGCAATGTAATTCCACGTCGGCACCTGATCCGCCGCGCCGTACCAGTCGGGCGAGATATAGGCATCCGGCCCACTGACCGCCAAAACCGCAGGCCCCATCAATCCCACCAGGCCGTTTGACCGCGCCAGATGCAGGTCGGCGTGGGTTCCATCCTCTGACAGCATGAAGGGAACATGGGCCATTACGGGGCCCTCGGGCCCATTGGCTGCCAGAACGCCGAACCCGCGTTTGCGGGCAAAGCTCAGGTTCTGTTCGTCGGTTGCCTTGCGAAAGCTGGGATTTGGGTGCATCGGATTTCCTGCAAAGTCCAATGAAAAAGCCGCCGAAGGTTACCCTTGGCGGCCCATCATGCAGCTCTTGCGCTTCTCAACCCTGACGGGCCTTGTAGCGCTTTTGCGTCTTGTTGATCACATAGACGCGGCCTTTACGGCGCACGATCTGGCAATCGCGATGACGCGTCTTCAGCGAGCGGAGCGAGTTTGCAACCTTCATGGCTGTCTCCAAAGCGCGACTTTTGCAAATTCGCGCTAGTTCGCGGTGCGTCTTCGCACCAGTTACGTTGTGCCCCAAAGGGCGATGAATGGTGGGGGGTACCAGGATCGAACTGGTGGCCACTACGATGTCAACGTAGTGCTCTACCGCTGAGCTAACCCCCCACGCGCCTTGACCCCACCCAGACCTTCAAATGAACAGGGGCGCAACCGCGCCCCGGCCAAACAAAAGGACGCTGGCGGAACCGCGTCGGTGACGGGTCTATAAATAGAGTCGCCGCCCGTATCAAGGGCTTTCCGTACGCAATTTACCCGCTATAGAATAAGTGCTCAGAGGTGCGCATGACGTCAAACGCCTTTCGCCTTACCAAGCCCGCGCGGCAGGAAACCAGTGTGATTTTCGCCTCGCCCCATTCCGGGCGGGACTATCCGGCTGATTTTCTTGCGGCAAGCCAGTTGGACACCCTGCAACTCCGGTCTTCCGAAGACGCCTATGTTGACCGTCTGATTGCCCGGGCGCCCATGTTCGGGGCACCATTGCTGTGCGCCTTGGCACCCCGGGCCTATATCGACCTGAACCGCGCGTCTGATGAATTGGATCCAGCTGTCATTGCCGGGATCGACAGAATGGCGCTGAACCCGCGCATATCCTCGGGGCTTGGGGTGATTCCCCGGGTGGTTGCGGGGGGAAAGGCGATCTATGCCGGGAAGATTACCCATGCCGAGGCGGCGTGCCGGCTGAACCGACATTGGCATCCCTATCATGACGCCCTGAAAGCGCTGATCGATGAAACCCATGCCAAGTTCGGTGAGGCGATCCTGATTGACGTCCATTCGATGCCGCACGAGGCGATTGACGCCCATGCCCGGCCCGGGAACCCCAGGCCAGAGGTCGTCTTGGGCGACCGTTTCGGTGCAGCAGCCGGGCGCGACGTGGTGGACCGGGTTGAGGCCGCCTTTGCCACCGCCGGTTTCCGCACGGCCCGCAACTCTCCCTTCGCAGGGGCTTTCATCGCGCAGCACTATGGCCGCCCCTTGACCCAGAGGCATGTGGTTCAGATCGAGATTGACCGGGCCCTGTATCTGGACGAAGCCAAGGTGGAACCCGGCGCTGGATTTGCCAGCTTTTCAGTCCGGATGAACCGCGTCATGGCCGAGATTGCCAGCATTGGCCGCCGGAGCCTGCCCGTCGCTGCCGAATAGGGGCTACCGCAGCGCCCGTCCCTTGATGATCGCCTCGGTCCCGAACCGGCTTCGGATCGCATCCGATGCCTTTTCGGCAGCGGCCCTTTTGGCGGCGTTCGGGTCAAGAAGATCGCCGCTCAGGTCAGCCTCGGCTTCGGGGGCAAGGTCGCTGATCCCCACGCCGATCAGCCGGAAAGGGCCCTGCGGAGCCTGCGCGAACAGGTCGCGGGCGGCACGGTAGATGCGGTCGGTCAATTGGGTGGGGTCAGGCAGGGTGTGGCGGCGGGTCAGGATCTGAAAATCGCTGCGCTTCAGTTTCAGGGTGACGGTCCGGCCTGACAGCTGCTTGGCCTTGGCCCGGTCGGCGACCTGTTCGGCCAGCCGCCAGATGTGGCCGTCCAGAAGGTCGGGGTCGGCGGTGTCTTCGTGAAAGGTGGTTTCCTTGCTGATCGACTTCAGCTTCTCGTCCCGGGTCACCTTGCGGGTGTCCTGACCTCGGGCAAGGCTGTACAACCGGTCCCCCATCTGGCCGAACCTTGCCGCCAGATCCTGACGGCTCCATCGGCACAGATCGGCAATGGTTCGGATACCGGCAGCCTCCAGCGCGGCTTGGGTGGCGGTGCCGACGCCCCAGATGATGCGGACAGGTTTGGGGTGGAGGAAGGCCTCGGTCTCCTCTCGCCCGACGATGGAGAAGCCGCGGGGTTTGTCGAGGTCGGAGGCGATCTTGGCGAGGTATTTGTTGTGGGAGAGGCCGACCGATCCGGTCAGGCCCAGCTGGGTTTCCATGTCCCGCACCAGACGGGCCAGCATGACGGCGGGGGGTGCGCCGTGGAGGCGGGCGGTGCCGGTCAGGTCAAGGAAAGCCTCGTCCAGCGAGAGGGGTTCGATGGCGGGGGTCAGTGCCTCCATCAGCGCCCGGATGGCGCGGGAGGCCTCGATATAGGCGGGGAAGCGGGGTTTGACGACCACGGCCTGCGGGCAGAGTTTCAGGGCCTGAAACATCGGCATGGCGGACCGGACCCCGTGGATACGGGCGAGGTAGCAGCAGGTCGAGACGACCCCACGCTGCCCGCCCCCGACAATGACGGGCTGGTCGCGCAGGGTGGGGTTATCCCGCTTTTCAACGCTGGCATAAAAGGCGTCGCAATCCATGTGGGCGATGGAGAGGGTTTCAAGCTCGGGGTGGGCAATCAGGCGGGGGCTGCGGCAGGCGGGGCAGCGCGTGCCGGTGGGAAACAGGGTCAGGCAATCGCGGCACAGCACGGGCATGATGGGGGGATCATAGGGGGGTTTGTGACATGTGTCCACATGTGGACACTTTTGAAAATCGTTCAGGATCAATAAGTTGCCATTTTTCATTAACCAGGTGGAAAGGTTTTGTGCGGGGTGCGTCGGCCACAGAAAAGGACGGTGAAATGCGCCGCTCTTGACTAGGGCGGGTGCATGTGGACCTGTGTCAAGGTTGGGGCCATTCCTCTGAAGGGAGCGTATCTTGCGACACCGCCTGACACGGTCATCGGGCCTTGACCGAATTTGACGCGGGTTTACAGCATATTTGAACGGGTCGGCATTGGCGGCGGTGGCAAGACCAAGGCGGTGTATCATCGCATGAACGCTTTGGCCGAGATTGCGGATTTCGAGCCGATTATCTTGAGCATTGATCATAGCCCGCGCCGCAAAGTCTTTTACGCCGAATTGCAGGCCAAGGGCACCCTTGGTCCGCGCGTGCGCAACCTGACCATGCCCGAAGCCTGCTTGGAAGCCGCGCTGGAAGTGGGTGGCGCGGCCGTGAACCCCTTTCCGGCTTTTGACCGAATCGAGGAAAAAACCAATCGAACCGTCTATTGGGCGGGCGAGGCCGAGGCGATGGTGGACAAGACCAAGGCCACGGCGGCGGGTCCGCTGACCAAGCGGGTGGTGCCGCATCCGGACGGTGATTTGGAATACCTGCTGCTTGGCGGCGATCTGTGCCAGTTGATCCAGAAGAAGGCCGACGGTACGACTGAGACGACCGATTATGTGCGCGGCTTGCCGGTGCGGTGGGTGCGAACGCAAGGGCGCGCCTTTCAGGTTGGCAAGAACCTTGTGAACGGCAGGACCTACCGGATGCCGCGCGCCTTTGCCTGCAGCTTCATCGAGATGATGGACTGGGACGGGGCCGTGGTTTTCTTTGATGGCGTCACTTCGGCCTATCTATCGCCGGTCACGCGGGCCAAGCGGGCCTTGTTCCTGCATGCCGATCACCGGGGGCCAAATGGTGCCATCGTGCCGAGGTCGAAGTTCCTGATCGAGAATTTCAAGGGCGAGGCGATTGTCACCTCGACCGAAGTGCACAAGGCGCAGATCGCGGCGGATGTGATGCCGTCAGCGCCGGTGCATGTGATCCCGCATTTCTGCGAGGCTGCGGCGCAACCGGTTGCCGTGCGGCGCAACCTTGTCACCGTCTCGCGGTTGGAACTGGTCGGCAAGCCGATCCATGAGTGCATCGAGGCGTTCTGTCAGATCAGCGCGGAATTTCCGGATGTGGATTATCTGATCTATGGCGTTGGTGCGGGTCAGCGCAAGTTGGAGGCGCTGATTGCCCGTTTGGGCTGTGGCCAGCGGGTGCGGCTGATGGGATATACGACCGAGCCGCTGTCAGTGTTTCAGGGGGCTTTGGCGTCGGTCTATCCCACGACGACCGAGGGGTTTGGGCTGTCGATACTGGAGGCGCTGACGAACGGGTGCCCGGTGATTTCCTATGACGTGAACTATGGCCCGCGGGAGATGATTGTTCCGGGCGTTTCGGGGGAGTTGGTGCCGCCGGGGGATATTGCGGCGATCGCCGGGGCGATGCGCCGGGTTTTGCGGGAGCCTGCGCGGTATCAGGCTGGCACCAGTCAGGGCCTTGGGTGGTATACGCGGCAGGCCTATGTCGCCAACTATCGCGGTTTTGTGGACGGGCTGTTGCGGGGGTAGGGCCGGCGTGGATTTTGTGGGTGCCAAGCTGGTTCTGGTGCAGGGGGCGGACCTGTTGACCTATCTGCGCGATGAAAAGCCGGGGTTGCCTTGGGCTGGGCAGTGGGACCTGCCGGGTGGGGGGCGAGAGGGGGTCGAGACGCCAGAAGCCTGTGTGCTGCGCGAGTTGGAGGAGGAGTTCGGGCTGCGTCTGGGGCCGGAGCGATTGGAATGGCGGCGCGTCTGGCCCAGCATGATGGATGCGGCACGGCTGTCGGTGTTTTTCGCCGGGCGGATTCTGGTGGCTGAGGTGGCTGCGATCCGGTTTGGCGATGAGGGACAGTATTGGCGGATGATGCCGGTGGCCGAGTTTCTGGCGCATGACCGGGCGATCCCCGAGATGCAGCGGCGAGTTGAGGTGGCGCTGGGTGAATTGGGGTGGGGCGTTACAGGGGCGCGCGCGACAGGTTGATGTCGCCCCAATCGGGTTGCGGGACGGGTGCGGTCAAAGGTGGGCCGAAGACTGACCAGCCCTGAGGGCCGTGGATCAGGCTGGTGGGTTTCAGCGCGACGGGATTGGGCGAGCGGGCGCGCAGGCGCAGGGTCAGGCCGGACCGGATTGCCCCGGCGATGGCGGCGATGCGCGGGTCGGTATCGGCGGGATCAGGGTCACGCGGGAAGCGGGCAAAGGTGGTGGCCATGATGGAACGGCTGCGGTCGGGAAAGCTTTCCACCAGTTTGGCGCGGGCGCGGGCGGCAGCGGGGCCAAGGCCAAGGGCAGTGATGGCGGCGGGTGGGGCGGCCAGCCAGATGGCCAGCGCCTCGGCCTCATCCTCGGCCAGGCCGGTCAGGCGGGTGCGGTAGTTGAAGCCAAGCTCGATCCCGCCTTGGGCACCGCGATGGGTCAGGATCGGCAAACCGGCCTGTGACATGGCGTCGACATCGCGCAGGATGGTGCGGGGGTCCACTTCCAGTTCACGCGCCAAGGCGGGGGCGGTCAGGCGGCCGCGGTTTTGCAGCAGCAAAAGGATTTGCAGAAGACGGGAGGCGCGCATTTCATACCTGACAAATGATGCCCTGTTTGGGTGTCTATACAATGATTCGGGGTTGGAGCACAGGAGCGGCAGATGAACATGATCACCTATGGCAGCGGCACCAAGGACGACCCTTGGGTTCTGAAGACCCCGCCGGGCACGTCGGAATACCAGATGTGGCGGGATGAGGGGCTGTTGGTGTGCATGGTGGGCACGACGAAGCTGACCTATCTGGCGCGTTGTCTGGACGATTTGCATGCCATGCTGAAGGCGCGGGGCGATTGGGTGCTGCTGGGCAATGCGGATGAGGGCAAGCCGGTGGTCGAAGGCTCGGTCGAAGCCTGGGCGCGGGATGAGGGCAATCCGGTTGGCGGGTATTATGGCCAGCGCAAGGGCTATCGCGGGCGGTTTGCCAATTACGTGCCGCCGTTGATGGAAGTGCTGGGGCTGGCGGAGGTTGAGCATAACGCGCGGGGCAACCGGATGCGGGCGCTGTAACGCTGGACAGGCCGTGCCGGGTCGGGTTTAGGTCCGCCAAACCGGAGGGCTGATGTGCTGTTGGAAGTGTGCGTGGATGATGCGGTCGGGCTGGCCGAGGCTGTGGCCGGGGGTGCGGACCGGGTGGAGTTGTGCGCGGCGCTGGGGGTGGGGGGGCTGACGCCTTCGCTGGGGTTGATGGACGTGGCGGCGGGGTGTGGGGTGCCGTGTTACCCGATGATCCGGCCAAGGTCGGGGGATTTCTGTTTTGATGCGGCTGAAGTGGCGGTGATGCGCGCTGACATCCGGGCGGCACGGGCGGCGGGGTTGCCGGGGGTGGTGCTGGGGGCGGCGCGGGATGGGCGGCTGGATCTGGGGGTTCTGGCTGATCTGGTGGCCGAGGCGCAGGGGATGGACCTGACGCTGCACCGAGTGATTGATCTGCTGTCCGACGTCGAAAGGGCGGTCGAGGAGGCCGTAGCGCTGGGGTTCCGTCGGGTGCTGAGTTCCGGCGGGGCGCGGGTGGCGCATGAGGGGGTGCCGCGGCTGGGTCGGATGATGCGCGCCGCTGGGGGGCGGTTGTCGGTTATGCCGGGGTCAGGGGTGACGGTGGAGACCTGGCCGCTGCTGGCGGGGCTGGGGGTGCGCGAGGTGCATGCGAGTTGCGCGGTGGGTTTGGGGGGTCAGGCGGATGTGTTCGGGTTTGTCACGGGGGGCGAGCGGCGGACGGACCGGGCCAAGGTCGCGGCATTGAGGGCGGTGTTGGGGGAGTAGGATGCCCGACGGGTTGACACTAACAAGCGGCAAGGTGCGCGGCCTGTCCCGGGCGGAACAGGAAACGCACTGCGTTTCCCCGCCCGTTGCGACAAAGGTTCGGTTGGACTGGTTCAGCCAAGCCAACAGAGGACGGCGCCCGACCTGGAGGGCGAGAAGCGCCCTCCCTGGGGCGGGAGGGCGCTGGCCGGGGGCTTTGGGCCCCCGTCCGGGTGGGTGGAAATGCAGTCGCATGACCTCGGCTAGGGCCTCGGCCAAAGGAAGGGTCAGGGTGCAGCCTTGCGGCAGCCAGCTACACACCCGCCTTCGTCAGTTCCGCCAGATCCTCTGCCGATAGCACCAGCCTTGCCCCGCGTGCCAGGCTTCCCAACTGCTTGACCGAAGTGGCCGATGCGATGGGGGCGGTTATGCCGGGTTGGGCGATGATCCAGGCCAGCGCGATCTCGGCATGGGCGGCGTGGGTGCGGGCGGCGACGGCGTCCATTGCGGCCAGGATTTTCAGACCACGGGGGTTGAGGAAGCGGGACATGCCGGCCCCCCGGGCGCTTTGCCCGAAATCGGCCTCGGTGCGGTATTTGCCGGTCAGGAAACCGGAGGCGAGGGAGTAGTAGGGGATGGCGCCCATGTGGTTGGCAACGACCATATCCTGCACGGCTCCCTCATAGGCGGAGCGGTTCAGCAGGTTGTATTCGTTCTGCAGGGTCTGATAACGCGGCAGGCCCTTGGCGTCAGACAGTTCAAGGGCGTTGCCCAGAAGGGCGGCGTCATAGTTGGAACAGCCAATGGCGCGGACTTTGCCTGCCTTCAGCAGGGTGTCGTAAGCGCCCAAGGTTTCCTCCTCGGGTGTTGCCGGATCGGGCCAGTGGGTTTGGTACAGATCGATCACATCGGTTTGCAGGCGGGACAGGCTGCCCTCAACCGCCTTGACGATCCAACTGGCGCGCAGGTCGCGGCGACCTTGGCCCATGTCTGACCCGACTTTGGTGGCGATGACCATGCGGTCCCGGTTTCCGCGCGCCTTCATCCAGCGGCCGATGATACGTTCGCTTTCGCTGTCATTGCCCGGGACCCAGCGGGAATAAACATCGGCGGTGTCGATCGCGGTGAAGCCTTCGGCCACGAAGGCATCGAGCACGGCAAAGGAGGCGGCTTCGTCAGCCGTCCAGCCAAAGACGTTGGAGCCAAGCATGAGCGGCGGGATCGAGATGCCGGACTGGCCAAGGGGACGCGGGGTCATGGTGGGGCCTTTCTGTGCGGTGTGCAGAGCCACAACAGCACGGAAGCGGTGGCCCTGTCGAGGGTGGCGATAGAAATGAAAAGGCCCCCTTTCGGGGGCCGTTTCCTATTCTGCGGGAACCTTGATCGCCTCATCCGACAGGGGATGGGACAGGTGGATCAGCATCTCCTTGGGGCAGATCTGCAGGAAATTCACCCGCTCCTCCGCCCAATTGGCCAGGATGCGTTCGGCCTGGCGGGAGCCTGTTTCCGTGGCATGCGCCTCGATCAGGGTGCGCAGTTGCGCCTCCCAATGGGGGTGCGATACGGCGCAGGTCACGAGGGTTTCAAGGTTCATGAAATCCTCGGCCAGGCCTTTGGGGTCATAGACATAGGCCATGCCGCCCGTCATGCCCGCGCCAAAGTTGGCACCGATGCGGCCCAGGATCACGGCGACACCGCCGGTCATGTATTCGCAGCCGTTGGACCCGCAACCCTCGACCACAACGCTTGCGCCCGAGTTGCGGACGGCAAAGCGTTCGCCCGCGCGGCCTGCGGCGTAGAGGTAACCGGCGGTGGCGCCATAGAGGACGGTGTTGCCGATGATGGTGTTATCGGCGGCGACGAGGGGCGAGTTCATGGCCGGACGCACGGTGATCGTGCCGCCGGACAGGCCCTTGCCGACATAGTCGTTGGCGTCGCCCATCACCTCCAGCTTCAGGCCCTTGACGGCAAAAGCCCCTAGCGACTGGCCGCAAGAGCCGGTCAGTTTGACCGTCAGATGGTCGGGCTGCAGGGTGTTGCGCATCCCGAAGCGTTTGACGATATGGCTGCTGGCCCGGGTGCCGATAGTCCGCAGAGTGTTGCGGACGGCATAGCTGAGCTGCATCTTCTCGCCGTCCTCAAAGAACCGCGCGCCGTCCTTGACGATTTCGGCGTCAAGCGTATCGGGCACATGGTTGCGGGGTTTGGAGCGGTCGTAGGTGATCTTGGACGCGCCGTCGACGGTGATCAAAAGCGGGTTCAGGTCAAGGTCATCCAGATGCGCGGCACCCCGGCTGACCTGTGACAGCAGGTCGGCGCGGCCGATGATTTCATCCATGCTGCGGGCCCCGATGGAGGCGAGGATTTCCCGCACCTCTTGCGCGTAGAAGGTGATCAGGTTCACCACCTTGTCCGCCGAGCCGGTGAATTTGTCGCGCAGGACGGGGTTTTGGGTGCAGACGCCGACGGGGCAGGTGTTGGACTGGCATTGGCGGACCATGATGCAGCCCATCGCGATCAGGGCGGCAGTACCGATGCCGTATTCCTCGGCCCCCATCATCGCGGCCATGACCACGTCACGACCAGTCCGCAGGCCGCCATCGGTGCGCAGCATGACCCGTTCGCGCAGGTTGTTCATCGCCAGAACCTGATGCGCCTCGGTCAGACCCATTTCCCACGGGAGACCAGCGTATTTGATGCTGGTCGCGGGGGAGGCCCCGGTGCCGCCGTTGTGGCCCGAGATGAGGATCACGTCGGCCTTGGCCTTGGCCACGCCGGCGGCAATTGTGCCTACGCCGCTTGCAGACACCAGTTTCACGGTGACTTTGGCGCGCGGGTTGATCTGTTTCAGGTCATAGATCAGTTGGGCCAGATCCTCGATCGAGTAGATATCGTGGTGCGGCGGCGGGCTGATCAGGGTCACGCCGGGGGTGGAGTGGCGCAGACGGGCGATGAGGGCGGTGACCTTCATGCCGGGAAGCTGGCCACCCTCGCCGGGCTTGGCTCCTTGGGCGACCTTGATTTCCAGTTCTTCGCAGGCGTTCAGGTATTCGGCGGTGACGCCGAAGCGGCCTGAGGCGACCTGTTTGATCTTGGCGGAGGGGTTGTCCCCATTCGGTTCGGGGTGGAAGTGGGCGGGGTCTTCGCCACCCTCGCCCGAGTCGGATTTGGCACCGATGCGGTTCATGGCGACGTTGAGGGTCTTGTGCGCCTCAGGCGACAGGGCACCCAAGGACATGCCGGGGGTGACGAAGCGTTTGCGGATCGAGGTGATTGATTCCACCTCCTCAATCGGGACGGCTTTTCCAAGCGGTTTGATGTCCAACAGGTCGCGGATGTGGATGGGCGGGTTGGACCGCATGGCGGCGGAGTATTGCTTCCAGATGTCAAAAGAGGCTCTGTCACAGGCCGATTGCAGCATGTGCATCGTTTGGGCTTCCCAAGCGTGCTTTTCCCCCGAGCGGCGGGCCTTGTAGAAGCCGCCGACGGGCAGGACGTCAGTGCCGCTGCGCCAGCCACGGGCGTGAACCTCTTCGCCCTCTTTCTGGATGCCAGTCAGGCCGATGCCGGAGATGCGGCTTTGCATGCCGGGGAAGTATTCGGCGACCATGGCACGGGACAGGCCCACAGCCTCGAAGTTCAGACCGCCGCGATAGGAGGAGATGACCGAGATGCCCATTTTGGACATGATTTTCAGCAGGCCCGCGTCGATTGCGTCGCGGTAGCGGCGCATGGCGTCCATCAGGCTGCCGTCGATCAGCCTGCGTGAGACGCGGTCGGCGATGCTGTCTTCGGCCAGGTAGGCGTTGACGGTGGTGGCACCGCAGCCGATGAGGACGGCGAAGTAGTGGGGGTCGATGCACTCGGCCGATCGCACGTTGACCGAGCAGAAGGTGCGCAGGCCCTTGAGGGTCAGCCAGGAATGCACCGCGCTGGTGGCGAGGATCATCGGCATGGCGACCTTGTCGGTCGATTGATGCTGATCGGTCAGCACCAATTGCCCGGCACCGGAACGGACGGCATCTTCCGCCTCGGCGCGGATACGCTCCAACCCCTTGCGCAGGGCGTCGGGTTCGGAATCGGCGGGATAGGTGCAGTCGATGAAGGCGATCTGGTCGCCAAAGCGGTTGGCCAGCACGTCAAATTCGCCATTGGCGATGAAGGGCGATTCCAGCACCAGAATCTCGGTCTGGCTGGAGTTTTCGTCCAGAACGTTGCGCAGATTGCCAAAGCGGGTTTTCAGCGACATCACCCGGCCTTCACGAAGCGAGTCGATGGGCGGGTTGGTGACCTGGCTGAAGTTCTGGCGGAAATAGTGACTAAGCGGCCTGTATTGACTGGAAAGCACGGCCGCAGGCGTGTCGTCGCCCATCGAGGCGATCATTTCCTTGCCATCCTCGGCCATGGGCGCGAGGACTTGCTCCAACTCCT
>CAMDHB010000028.1 GCA_945897655.1 Pseudorhodobacter antarcticus | reverse complement strand
GTCGGCGGCGGCGATGATCGAGTCGGTCACAATCGGATGGCAAGTCTACCAGATCGGTCGCCAGACCATGTCCGAAGGGGAATCAGCCTTCTTGGTTGGCCTTGTCGGCCTTGTCCAATTCGTGCCGATGTTCGTGCTGACCCTGTTTGCCGGATCGCTGGCTGACCGCATCTCGCGCCGCAAGATCGTGATCGTGGCCATCGCGGTCGAGGCGTTGGGCGTCGTCGGCCTGACCATAACGGCAATGCAAGACCAACCCTCGCTGACAGTGATCTTTGTCATCGCTGCGGTTTTTGGTGCGGCGCGCGCCTTCTTTCGGCCAGCAGCCTGGGCCATGATGCCGATGCTGGTGCCCAAGGAGGAGATTCCCAAAGCCATCTCCCTGTCGTCGCTGCTCAGCGAATTGGCAGTGATCATGGGGCCCGCAACCGGCGGCCTTCTGATCGCACTTTCCACGGCCACCGCCTACGGCGTCACGGCGGGGCTGTACATCGCGGCCTTCATCGCACTTTCACTGGTCGCCACGGCCACCACACCCGAACGGCAACCGGGCAACCAGATCCAACTGATCCGCGAGGGTCTGGTCTACGTCTGGACCAACAAGATCATCTTCGGTGCCATATCGCTGGACCTGTTCGCGGTCCTTCTGGGCGGGGCCACGGCGCTGCTGCCCGCCTTTGCCAGCGACGTTCTGGATGTCGGCCCCGCCGGATTTGGCCTGCTCCGGTCCAGCCCCGCAATCGGCGCGGCCCTGATGGCCGCCGCCCTGACCCGCTGGCCGCTGAAACGCCATGCGGGCACGCGGATGTTCTGGGCCGTTGCGGCCTTTGGCCTTGCCACCATTGTCTTTGGCCTGTCGCGCAATCTGTGGCTGTCGGTTCTGGCGCTGGCGGTGCTGGGGGCGGCCGACATGATTTCGGTCTACGTCCGCCAGACCCTGATGCAGATCGTCACCCCAGACCACATGCGCGGGCGGGTGTCGTCGGTGTCGGGCCTTTTCATCTCAGGCTCCAATGAATTGGGCGAGTTTGAAAGCGGCCTTGTATCGCGCTTTGTGGGGCCGGTGATGGCCGCCGTTGTGGGCGGCATCGGCACGCTGATCGTCACCGGGGCCTGGGCCGTGATGTTCCCCGACCTGCGCCGCGCCGACCGGCTGGACGGACAAGATGGCTGAGGCGCAGCCCCTGCGCGCAGCACTTTGGATGCTGGGGTCAGTTGTCGCCTTCACCCTGATGGCGATTGCGGCGCGTTATGTCTCGGACGTGCATGACACGTTCGAACTGCTGATGATCCGCTCGGCCGTCGGGTTTGCGGTGGTGCTGGCCTATGGGGCCGCCAGCAGACAATTGGGCCAGATCAGCGCCGCCCATCTGCAGGGCCATTTCATCCGCAATATCGTGCATTTCGCGGGGCAAAACCTGTGGTTCCTGGGCCTGACCCTTATCCCCTTGGCTCAACTGTTCGCGCTGGAATTCACCTCGCCCATCTGGGTCGTCCTTTTGTCACCGCTGTTCTTGGGCGAACGGCTTACGACGGCACGCCTGACAGCCGCCGCCTTGGGCTTTGCCGGTATCCTGATCGCCACGCGGCCCGATGTCACAGCCCTCCACCCCGGTGTTCTGGCGGGTCTTGGGGCGGCGGTCTGCTTTGCCACGGTGTCGATCCTGACCAAGCGGTTGACACGCGGTGTGCCCGTCATCGGCATCCTGTTCTGGCTGACCCTGATGCAGTTCTTCTTCGGCCTGATCTGCGCCGGGTTTGATGGCGACATCACCTGGCCCACCGCGCAAACCCTGCCCTGGCTGGTGGTGATCGGTCTTTGCGGTGTCGGCGCGCATCTCAGCCTGACCACCGCCCTTTCCCTGGCCCCCGCGTCCTATGTCATGCCGGTCGATTTCCTGCGCCTGCCGCTGATCGCCGTCGTCGGCGCCCTGGTCTTTGCCGAACCGCTGGACCCTTGGGTGCTGGCTGGCGGGGCGGTAATCTTTGCCGGGCTTTGGGTCAACATTCGAACCCAGATGCGCCCCGCCGCTTGATCAAAAGATGTGTGACGTTGCGTCATTCTTTGACGGTTTGGGCCAGCATGCGATAGCGCGATCATTCACAGATCATGCCCGAACCCTGCACAGACAGGGAAAGGCTGTGCGGAATTCAAGGGGGAGATGACAATGAAACTGATCCTGTCAGGCCTGAGCCTGATGACACTGACAACCACCGTTGCCGTGGCCGGTGGTATCGACCGTTCCGGCCTGCCCACCTCAATCCTGTTCGAACCGGGCTCGACCGCGCGCTTGTCCTTTTCCAGCGCCACCCCCAGCGTCACGGGCACCTATCCGCTGGGTCTTGGAACATCGACCGAAAACATGGCTGAGGCCTATTCCAACCTTGGCTTTGCCTTCAAGACGGACCTGAGCGAGCGCCTTTCGATCGCCCTGATGGCGAACCAAACCTTCGGCGCAGATGCCGCTTATACCGCAGGCTTTTACACCGGGCTCGAGGCGCACTGGTCCAGCGACCAGATCGCCGCCGTGCTGAAATATGATCTGGCCGAACGCATTTCAGTCTATGGCGGCCTGCGCTTTGTCAGGTCCAGCGCCACGATCAACATTCCCGTACAGATGCTCGCCCCTCCTGTCCCGGGCATTCCCGTCGTGCTGGGGCCCTATTCCGCGACGGCGGCATCAGACAGCCAGGTCGGCTATCTGGTCGGCGCTGCCTATGAAATTCCCGACATCGCCCTGCGCGGCAGCCTGACCTATCAATCCGAAATCACCCACAGCTTTGCCACCGCCGAAAGCTTTGGTGGTATCGGTGGCGGCGCGACGGTGAACGGGTCGACCGACATCATCCTGCCGCAAAGCATCACCTTCGATTTCCAAAGCGGCATCGCGGCGGACACCTTGCTGTTTGGTTCGGTCAAATGGGCCGAATGGTCAAAGTGGCATGTGCGCCCCGACATTTATCTGGCAACCATTCGCGACGAGGTGACGGGTTTTGACAACGATGTTGTGACCTATCAGCTTGGGATCGGGCGCAAGATCAACGAAAAATTCTCTGTCTTTGCCCGACTTGGCTATGAAAAACCCACGGGCGGCGAGGCCTCGCGGCTGGCACCCACGGACGGTATGGAAAGCATCGGCATCGGCGGCAGTTGGACGCAGGACACCATCAAAATCACCGGCGGCATCGAATATGTATCCGTTGGTGATGCCGTCGACGGGTCTGGCACCCAGTTCAGCGGCAACAGCGCCCTTGGCATTGGCGTGACCGTCGACTTCACATTCTGACCACAGCCCATGACCCCGCGCCCATCGCGCCGCGGGGTCACCCTTTTCGCAAGTTCCGGGTGGAGCCTGCCAACCAAAAGCAGTAGGAGGGGGCATGCCGAACTCCACCCAAACCCGCATCACTCCCCTCTCCTGGGCCACAATGGCGCTGCTCGCGCTCATCTGGGGCGGGTCCTTCCTGTCCATCCGCGTGGCGCTCGAACAGGTTGGCGTTCTGACCGTGGTTGCATTCCGGGTCGGGCTGGCAGCATCGGTGCTGTGGGGCTATGTCTTGCTGCGCGGGTTGCCGGTGCCGCGCGGATGGACTTGGATCCTGTCCTGCCTGTTTCTGGGGTTCTTCAACAATATCCTGCCCTTCTGTCTGATCGTCTGGGGTCAAACCCATATCCCCTCCGGCCTTGCTGGCATCCTGAACGCCAGCAACGTGATCTTTTCCGTAGGGCTTGCCGCCCTGATCTTTCGCGATGAACGCCTGACGGCGCGCAAGACCATTGGCATTGCACTGGGCGTGGCCGGGGTCGCCATGACCATCGGCCCCGGTGTGCTGACCCATCTGGACCTGACCTCGCTGGGCCAGCTTGCCATCCTTGGGGCATCGCTCAGCTATGCCGTCTCCTCGATCTTCAGCCGTCACCGCCTGCGCGCCGTCCGCCCCGAGGTGGTTGCCGCTGGCATGCTGACCGTCTCCTCCCTCGTGATGATCCCCGCCGCCCTGATGGTCGAAGGCATGCCAAGCTTCGCATATCACCTGCAAACCTGGGGCGCCCTTGGCTATATCTCGGTCATCTCGACCGCCTTCGCCTATATCCTGTTTTACCGGGTTCTGGTCACCGCCGGGGCCGGCAATGTCAGCCTGGTCACCCTGATGATCGCCCCCGTCGCCGTTGTGCTAGGTGCGGTTGTCTATGCCGAGGCGCTGCCCCACGGCGCCTATCTGGGTCTGGGCCTGCTTGCGCTGGGCATGCTGGTCATCGACGGACGCCTTACCGCGATTTTTCGCGTGAAACCCGCCTGAGGCTGCGCTAAGTCCGGCCAAAGCAGGAAAGGACCACCCATGATCTATGCCACCGGAGCCGAGTTTCGCGCCGCGCCGCAAAAGCGCGTGCTGCTCTTTGGCATGTCAGGTCTGGGAAAGACCACCCTATCCAACATGCTGCGCGACACCGGCACGCCACAGGCGGGCGGCTGGTTCCACTACTCGGTCGATTACCGCATCGGCACCCGCTACATGAACGAATACATCGCCGACAATTTCAAGCGCGAGGCGATGAAGGTTCCCTTGCTGCGCGATCTGTTGATGACGGATTCGGTCTATATCTCGTCCAACATCACCTTTGACAATCTGGCGCCCTTGTCCAGCTATCTGGGCTCGCCCGGCGATACCGCCAAGGGCGGTCTGCCCCTGTCCGAATATCAACGCCGCCAGCACCAGCATCTGCAAGCCGAGGTGGCGGCCATGCTGGACACCACCCGTTTCATCGAACGGGCGCAGATGATCTATGGCTATCCCAATTTCATCTGCGACACCTCGGGTTCCATCTGCGAGGTGGTCGATGCCGACAAACCGAACGACCCCGTGATGACCGAACTCTCGCAGCATTTGCTTTTGGTCTGGATCAAGGGGTCTGACGCCCACAAGGCCGAACTGACCCGCCGCTTTGACCGCGCGCCCAAACCCATGTACTTCCGCCCCGCATTCCTGGCGGACCTCTGGGCCGAATACACCCAGACCCGCGACCCCGCCACCGTGGACCCTGACGCCTTCCTGCGGTTCGGCTATGCCCGCCTGCTGGATGCCCGCCAACCCCGCTATGCCGCGATGGCCGAATGGGGCGTCACCGTCACGGCCGAGGATGTGGCCCGCGTTCGCAACGCGGCCGACTTTGATGACCTCATCGCCACAGCGATTGACCGCCGCCCAACTTGAATTTCTTGCCCAAACCGCCTACCTGCCCCCATTCCGGAGGTCACCCATGCCCATAACCCTGCCCGCCACCCTGCCCGCCTTTGACGTCCTGTCCAAGGAAGGCGTCATGGTGATGACCCCCGAACGGGCCGAAACCCAGGAAATCCGCCCGCTGCGGATTGGCCTCTTGAACCTGATGCCCAAAAAGATTCAGACCGAAAACCAGTTTGCCCGGCTGATCGGGGCCACGCCCCTGCAGATCGACTTTCAACTGATCCGAATGACCGAACATCAGACCAAGAACACCGCGGCCGAGCATATGGAAACCTTCTATCACTCCTTCGCCGAAGTGGCCGAGGCTGGCACCAAGTTTGATGGCCTTATCATCACCGGCGCCCCCATCGAACATCTGCCGTTCGAGGAAGTGACCTATTGGCGCGAGTTGCAGCAGGTGATGGATTGGACCCAGACCCATGTCCATTCCACCTTTGGCGTCTGCTGGGGTGGCATGGCGATGATCAACCATTTCCACGGCGTCGGCAAACACATGCTGGATGCCAAGGCCTTTGGCTGTTTCCCGCAAACCAACCTCGCCCCCACCTCGCCCTATCTGCGCGGCTTTTCGGACGAATTGGTGATCCCGGTCAGTCGCTGGACCGAAATGCGTCAGGCCGAGGTGGACGCCGCACCCGGCCTGCGGACCCTGCTTGGCTCCGATGACACCGGCCCCTGTCTGATCGAGGATGCGGTCCACCGCGCGCTCTATATCTTCAACCATTTCGAATATGACAGTGACACGCTGAAACAGGAATACGACCGCGACGTGGCTGCCGGCACCCCGATCAATGTGCCGATGAACTATTACCCCGATGATGACCCATCGAAAAAACCGTTGAACCGTTGGCGCAGCCATGCCCATCTGCTTTACGGCAACTGGATCAACGAACTTTACCAGACAACGCCCTATGACCTTGAAAACATTGGTCACTAGCCTTTCCATCCTTGCGGCCCTGCTGGTGACGCTGGCCCTGATCACCGATGCGCTGGCCTCACGGCGCGCAGCGGCGGTCGAGGCGGCCTTTCCCCCGCTGGGCCAGATCATCACGGTGAACGGCCACAAGGTCCATGCCCTGACCCGTGGCAGCGGTCCCGATCTGATCCTGATCCACGGCGCTTCAGGCAACCTGCGCGACCTGCTGCCGCTGATCGACCTTTTGGCCCTGCGCTACCGTGTCACCGCCTTTGACCGCCCCGGCTTGGGCTGGTCCGACTCCATCCCCGAGGGCACCAGCCTGCGGGCCCAGGCCCTGCATCTGTCCGCCGCATCCAGCCAGTTGGGCCTGACCGACCCCATTCTGGTGGGGCAAAGCTATGGCGGTTCCGTCGCCCTCGCCTGGGCGCTGTATGCCCCGCTGAAACCCCGCGCCCTCGTCCTCGTCTCCAGCCCCTCCCTCCCCTGGCCCGGCGCGCTGGACCCGTGGTACCGGTTGACCAACACCTGGTTCGGGCGGGCCATCGCCATCCCCCTCGCCTCGGCCTTTATCCCCGAATCCTATGTCGATAACACGATCACCGGCATCTTCCGCCCCGACGCTGCCCCTTCCGACTATCTGTCCTATATCGGCGCGGGCCTGTCCCTGCGGCGCGAAGCGCTGTTGACCAACACCGCACAGGTCAACGGCCTGCGCGCCCAGATCGTCACCCAATCCGCCCTTTACACCAGCCTGACCCTGCCCATCGAACTGATCCACGGCGATGCCGACACCATCGTGCCCTTGACCATCCATTCCGGCCCCGTCTCCACCATCCTGCCCAATGCCCACCTGACTGTTCTGCCCGGCACAGGCCACATGCCCCACCATGCCCATCCCGACGTCATCCTGACCGCAATCGACACGGCAGCCAAACGCGCCGCATTGCGTTAATCGCACCATCGGCCATAGTGACCACAAGTCAGGAGGACCCCATGACCCTGCCATTCGACGGTGCCATCAGCAAATACTTCAAGAACGACGCCCCCAAAGAGGTGCGCAAAGCGATTGAGAGCCGGGAGAAGGACAAGATCATGTCCCCTTCCTACCCCTACAGCGAAGAGATGCGCCGCAAGGAATACGATGCGCAAATGGACCGCCTGCAACTGCAGCTTGTCCGCCTGCAGGCTGATGTCAAGGCGACCGGCAAACGCATCATCTGTGTCTTTGAGGGCCGCGATGCCGCAGGCAAGGGCGGCACGATCGATGTGCTGCGCCTGCACCTCAACCCGCGCGGGGCCAATGTCGTGGCATTGGCCAAACCCACCGAACGCGAACGGACCGAATGGTATTTTCAACGCTACATCGACTGGCTGCCGGTTCTGGGTGAGATAAACATCTTCGACCGCTCCTGGTACAACCGCGCCATCGTGGAAAAGGTCTTTGGCTTTTGCACCGACGAACAGCGCACCCGCTTTTTCCGCCAACTGCCTGATTTCGAACGAATGGTGGTGGATGAGGGGATCATCCTGTTCAAATTCTGGCTCGAGGTGGACCGCGCCGAGCAGTTGAAACGCTTTCTGGACCGCGAACAGGACCCGCTGAAACAGTGGAAACTGTCGCAGATCGACATTGACGGTCTGCCAAAGTGGAAAGAATACTCTGCCGCCATTGACGAAACCATGTCCAAAACCCATTTCGATTATGCGCCATGGACGATGATCCTGTCAGCGGACAAGTTGCGTGCCCGGATCGCAGCCATTCAGACCGTTCTGCATGCCGTTGATTTCAAGGGCAAAGATCTGGCATGCATTGGTCAGATAGACCGCTCCATCTGCGGCGACCCGAGTTTGAGGATCAAGTGAAGCAAGGCTACCATCACGGAAATCTGCGCCAGGCTCTGGTCGAGGCAGCCTTGGTGCTGACCGCCAAGCTTGGCCCCACCGGCTTTACCCTGTCCGAAGCGGCCAAGGCGGCCGATGTCACCCCCGCTGCCGTCTACCGCCACTTTGCCGGCCGCGATGACCTTTTGGCCGAGGTGGCGCGCCAAGGCTATGACATCTTCGCCGCCCTGATGGAGTTTGCCTATAACAACGGCGAACCGACGGCACTGGCTGCGTTCGAGGCGACAGGCCGCGCCTATCTGGCCTTTGCCCGAAAATATCCCGGCCACTACAAGGCGATGTTCGAAAGCGGGCTGAACCTGAACGCCCATCCCGACCTCGCCCTCGTCGCGCAAAAGGCGCGGGCGGTGCTGGAAAAGGCCGCCGAACAGCTGAGCCAGAACATGCCCCAGGGCCGCCGCCCGCCGCCGTCGATGTTCTCGGCCCATATCTGGGCGATGAGCCACGGCGTGGTTGAACTTTACATGCGCGGCGCCCCCGGCGCCCAATCGCCCTTTACCCCCGAGGATTTGCTGGAAGCGGGGATCGGCATCTACCTGCGCGGTCTGGGCCTGCTGCCGCCGGACAAATGACCACGGCGCGTAGGTCGGGGCATGCCCCGACTCGGCTACCGGAACATCACCATCGCCCCCGGGCTCCAGCCCACCCTTGTCCGCGTCCCGATGTCCAGCACCGGACGACCAAAAACATTGCGCATCGACAGGCGCGACGCCTCGGGCGCACCGTCCAGCCGCACATCGTAATAGGTCATGTCGCCGTAATAGACGACCTCCTCGACCGTCGCCATGCACTCGCGATCGGTCGCCTGCTGGCCGTCAAACAGCAGCGTCAGCGTTTCAGGCCGGAAACCCACCGTTGCGCCCGTCGCCGTAGGCTCGCCCGTAACCTGCCGCTCCTCATCCATCTCGAACCGGCCAAATCCCGCCGCCTCAACCTCAACCCGGCCCCCCGATGAGGACATGATCTTGCCCGGCAAAAAGTTCATCGTCCCGATGAAATTCGCCACCGCCCGGGTCTTGGGCAACCGGTACAGCGTCTCCGGGTCCGCCAGTTGCGCAATCTGCCCCTCGAACATCACGGCAATCCGGTCCGACATGACCAGCGCCTCTTCCTGATCATGGGTGACCAGAATGAAGGTGATACCGACCTGCCGCTGCAGCTTGATCAATTCCACCTGCATGTTTTCACGCAGTTTCTTGTCCAGCGCCGAAAGGGGTTCGTCCAACAACAGCACCTTCGGCTTCAGGATCAGCGCCCGTGCCAAGGCAACCCGCTGCCGCTGCCCGCCCGACAGCGCATGCGCCGCCCGCTTGCCAAAGCCCGCCAGACCCACCATCGCCAGCGAATCCTCAACCGCCTTTGCCTTCTCGGCCGCCGAACGCGGGTCCTTGCGCAGACCAAAGCCCACATTCTCGGCCACCGTCAGATGCGGGAAAATCGCATAGGACTGGAACACCATGTTCGTCGGCCGCTTGTTGGCCGGCACATCCGCCACATCCTTGCCGTCAATCAGCACAACCCCTTTCGAGATGCCCTCAAACCCCGCAATGGTGCGCAACAGCGTGGTTTTACCGCAACCCGACGGCCCCAGCAGGCTGAAAAACTCACCCGCCCGGATCGTGGCATTGATCCCCCGCAGCGCATGGTAATCGCCATAATACTTATGGACGTCCTTGAACTCGATCATTGTGGGTTTCTCAGTCATACAAAGCCTCCGGAATCCTTCGCCCCGGTCTTTGCCAGACCACGACGACGGAAATATTCTGCCAATGTCAGCAGAGTGATGGAAATCACAACAAGAATGGTCCCCAAGGCCATGATATTGGGCACATATTTGGGGAACCGCAACTTGCTGTAGATATAGGTCGAAAGCAGTTCCTCGCCCGACTTCAGAAAGTTCGACACGATGAACTCATCCAGCGAAATCGTGAAGGTGATCAACATGGACGAGATGATCCCCGGCAGAACCAAAGGCAGGATCACCAGCCGGAACGTGGACACCGGCCCCTCACCCAGATCATAGGCCACCTCCTCCAGCGACTTGTCCAGGGATTGAAAGGCAGACGTCAGGATCGCCACCGAAAACGGCGTGCACACCAGCACATGGCCCAGGATCACCGTGAACAGCGACAGCTTGACCCCCAGTGCCAACAGCACCACCAACAGGGACATCGCCAGAATCATCTCCGGCAACACCATCGGCAGCATGATCAGCCCCATCACCGGTGCCTTGCCGGGAAAGGCATAGCGCGTGCTGGCCCTTGCGGCAAAGACGCCAAAGGTCGTCGCCAAAACGGATGTCGATGCGGCGACGATCAGCGAATTGATCAGTGCGCCCCGCAGTTCCATGTCATTCCAGACTGCCACGAACCACTCCGTGGTGAACCCGCGCAGGGGAAAGGCAATCACGGTTGCATTGTTGAACGCGAACAACGGCAGGATGACGATGGGCGTGTACAGAAACACGAGATAGGCGATCGTATAGATCCGCAGCGATGGGATTTTCATTTGGTCGCCCTCAGATAGCGGCGGTTCATAAAGATGAAGGCCAGCGACACCATGGCCACCAGCAGCATGGCCGATGCCGCAATCGCCGACCCCAGCGGTTTGTTGTCCGCCTTCAGCATCTGCGTCTCGATCACATTGGCGATCATCGGGAACTTGCCACCGCCCACCAATTCCGGCGTCACATAATCGCCGATCACCGGGATGAACACGATCAGCACCGCCGCCACCACACCCGACATCGACAAGGGCAACGTCACCCGCAGGAACGTTGTCCACCGCGTCTCGCCCAGGTCTTGGCCCGCTTCCAGCAAGCTGCGGTCAATCTTTTCCAGCGCCACATAGATCGGCAGAATGGCAAAGGGGGCATAGGCATGGGCCAGCGTCACCACCATCGCCTGCACCGAAAAGCTCAGGTCAAACGGCGTCTCGATGATCCCTGACCCGACCAGCGCCGAATTGATGACCCCCGTCCGCCCCAGCATGACGTTCCACATGAACACCCGGATCACATAGCTGGTCCAAAACGGGATCGTGATCAGGAACAGCCACAGCCCCTTTTTATCCTGCGCCACGTTGAAACTGACGAAATAGGCCACCGGATAGGCCAGGATCACCGTCGCCGCCGTCACCAGCATCGACACCAGCAACGAACGCCCCATGACCGATTGCATCACGGGGCTGGACCAGGCCTTGGTATAGTTCTCCAGGGTCAGCGTCGGTTCCACGACCAGGTAGCCATCGGTGAAGACCGAATACAACAACGTCGTCGCCAATGGGGCTGCCAGCAGCAGGATCGCGAAAATCGCAGTCGGACTGATCATTGCCAGTCCTCTTGCAGCCTCTGTTCCCCAGAAGCGGCGCGGTTCGGACATCATTTTCCCCGTCGGCTAGGCTGTTTTCAGCTTTTGATCAAATTAAGCGGATTGCCCGTCACAAAGCAACCCCCGCGACCAGACTGATGCGCAAACCCGGGTTTGGCAAGCGTGTTAGCCTAAAGCGTCAGCCGCTCCACGTTGATTGCCCGCTTTTTCAACTCTTCCATAAGGGTCGGCACAACCCGGTTGGCCCGCACGGCCAGTTCCATCGCCTCACTCAGACCAACCTCATCGCGACGACCGCTGCACACCCGCCACACCATGCGGTGCGCCGCACCATCCTCGTACACAATCTCGGTTGATCCGCTCCGACTGACGCGCCAGCCCAGGAAATCGGTTCCATTGCCCGGCGCGTGAAAGGTGGCTTGCGTGCCCATTTGGGTCATCCTTTGTTCTGCTCTGGGCGGAATGTTGCCGATGACCGGAGTATTGCGTCAATAGGTTAACAAAACATAAGGGCGGATATTGAGTCCTTCGTGCAACACATTCGGCCCAATGCACCACAATTCACACCGCCATGTCCGTCGGTGGCCGCAACAGGACCTGCGCCAGCACCTCGACCCCCCGCTGAAAATCGAGCCGCGAACAGTTGCCCGCAATCGCCAACCGCACCGCGTTGGGCGCGCGGCCATGCACCATCGCATATTGATCGGCCTGCCGCATCAGTACCCCCGCCTCTTCGGCCGCCTTGGCAAAGGTTGATGCGCGCCAGCCATTCGGCAACCGCAGCCACACAAACGGTAATCCCGGTTGCCAGGTCAGGTCAAACGCCCCAAGCCGGTTCACGACAATCTGCAACCGCTCCGAATACTCGGCCGTCACCTCGGCCCGTATCCGCTCTGCCTGCCCCAAGGTCAAAAGGTCCAGACACAGCGCACTGACCACCCGCGACAGCGCGAAATAGCTGTGCTGCGACATGAGCCGCCCCATTTCGCCCAGACCCGTCGGGCAGACGACATAGCCAAACCGCAGCGCCGCCGACACCGTCTTGGACAGGGAACCAATGAACCACACCAGATCCGGCGCCATGGCCCGCAGCGTGGGCCCCTCGCTGCTTGTTCCGGGATAGCATTCGTCCTCGATGATCTGCAGATTGTACCTCTTGGCGATGGATACAATCTCGACCTTGCGCCGATCCGACATCTGCGCCGCCGTCGGGTTCTGCGCGGCCGGTGTCAGGCACAAAACCTGCGGACCATAGCGCCGACAGGCCGCCTCCAACGCATCGGGGCGCATGCCTTCCTCGTCCAACTCCACCCCAATCACCTCGGCCCGGGCGGCACGGGCGGCATAACGAAAGCCCGGATAAGACAGATCCTCGGTCAACACCACAGGGCGGTCCCCCCGCAGACAGCAGGCCAGGATCAGCCCGATGCCGTTTTGCCCGCCATGGGTCAGCATGATATCTTGCTCGGACACCGGGCCCAGAACCCGCGCGCTCAGCCAGGTGACCACCGCCTCGCGCAGCGGCTGTTCCTGAGATTGGCTTGTATAATCAAGCCAGTCTGCCCCGTTCTGCCCGGCAATCCGGTGCATCGCCTCGGCAATCGCCGCCGCCTGCCCCACCTCGGGCAACGAGGGCGATCGCAGGTCGATCCGGTTTGCCCCGCTGCGCACTGGCCCCTCGGCGAACAACGCGTCCTTTGGTCCCAACCGAGGGGTCCGGGCGGCCACAAAGGTGCCCCGGCCCACCGTGGCCTCCAGCAGCCCTTCCTGCGTTGCAATCTGGTAAGCCCGGCTGACCGTGCCCGGCGTCACCGACAACCGCCACGCCAGATCACGCACCGTCGGCAACCGCACCCCTTCGGCCAGTTCCCCTGCCCGGATTGCATCCCTAAGCGCCCGCGACAGCGCCAGATACTTCGGACCCTGATCAGATCCCAGATCGGGCAACCAACTTGTATCCATGACAATGTTCCTCTGGCACCTCTGTTCGCAGCATTGTATCACACTACCACGTTTAGTCAAACATTGTATCAACACAATCGAGAAGGCCATGACCCAGATATCCGCCTACGCCCTGTCCACGCATCCCCTGCCGCCATTTTCGCGCGTGCTGCTGCGTCTGACGCTGGTTGCGGTCACCTGGGAAATGCGCCGCCGCACCCGACAGAACCTGCGCAATCTGGATGATCACATGCTGTCCGACATCGGGCTGGACCCTGCCACCGCAAGCGCCGAGGCGGCCAAGCCGTTCTGGCGGGCCTGATCCCACGCGCATATTTTCCCCAACTGGGCCGGTTCGCCGGCCCTTTTTTTTCACCGCTTGCGGCGCAGGATCAGGTTTTCCCCCTCAACCCGATCGAAATCGGGCCGCCCGGTCAGAAACTCTTCGGTCGCCTGCTTGCACCCGCCATAGTCGTGGTATTCGTCCAGAACGATGTCACCACCCGGCGCAAAACCTTCCGCCACCGCGTTCAGACAGTATTTGACCGGATCTTACCAATCGCGGTCGATAGGGCAAAGGCGTCCGGCTGGGCCAGGTGTCCTCATGCAGACCCTTGATCAGCGCAACCTCCGCCCCATCCACCGGCACGCCAGACTTGGCAAGAGTTGCACAAACCCGTGTGAAAAGGTCATCGACCTGGCCGCAACAGGTCTGCCCCGCCAAACCCTTGGCCCTGCCCGAAGAGATGACCGAATACCGTTCCCGCGATTCCTGATCGTCCTTTTCGGATGTCGGCAGCACAATCACGGCGAACACATCAAATCCTGCAAAACTGCGTTGGTCCTGCCATGCCGTGCGGCCAATCAGAATGGCCGAACCACCCAAAGCCACCCAAAACTTCAGTAAATGACCTAGAACGCCCAGCCTCTCGCAACCGCGGTGACGGCGCCTGCCCAACAAACCGACAAACACAGCGAACCGTCCCAGCGCCGCAGGCCGGCGTTGTCACCGTTGCAGTTCTACAGGGTCAGATCATCCAGTGTCAGTGTATGCATGCCAACGACCCGCACCATCAGGTCGGCCACCCCGTCGCCATCGACATCGCCCTGCAAAACGCCACCGTCGAACCGCAGCTGACCGGCACTCGAAAACTCCGCCGACCCGATGAACTGAAAGGCGTCATCCCCGGCCTGATGGCGGTTGGCATCAATCCGCGACAGGTCAATCTGGTCCAGCGCAGTCATGTCGGTGATCACATCCATCTGCCCGGTCAAGTCTGCCTTGGCAAACACGAACTGGTCCGCCCCGGCCCCGCCGGTCAGACTGTCTCGCCCCGCCCCGCCCAGCAGACGGTCATTGCCCGCCTCGCCCATCAGAACCTCTTCGCCCCTGCCACCCAGGATGCGGTCCTGCCCGGCCCCGCCCATCTGCATATCCTCGCCCCGACCCGCCGCCATGACATCGGCCCCGTCCAGACCCATCATCATGTCGTCGCCCGAGGTTCCCGCCATGCTGTCATTGCCAGCATCGCCCAGCATCGGCGTGATCCACAGGCCCCGCGTCACGGCGTCGGCCCCCATGTCCCCCTCATCCGACCAGCTGACCAGCACCCGCCCGTCCGGCCCCACCGCCAGCGAGGGGTTGCCGTTCAGGTTGAACGATGTGGAATTCAGCACCATGTCGCTGCCAATCGGCGTGCCATCCGCATCCAGCATCCGCCCGCGCAGACAGCCCCAGTCGCCATCGCCGCTGTCCCCAGAATACCAGGCCACAAACACCCCGCCCGATGGCAGCATGATCGCCGCCGCCCCGGTATAGTTGGTTTGCACGTCGGTCGTGTTGATGGCGAAACTGTCGCCCAAAGGCTGACCACCCGCATCCAGCAACCGCCCGCGAATCGTGCCCGGCTCAACCGTTGGGTTCTCGCCCGGCGTGAAGGTAATCGGTCCCGTTTCGTACCAGGTCGCGAGTATCCTGCCATCTGCCAGCACCGTCATGTCCGGCCGGAACGATGCAATGTTGGTCCCGTCGGCCAGGACATAATCATCGCCCACCGGCGTGCCATCCGCCTCCAGCACGCGGGCCAGAATGGGTGACACACCCAGAATAGTGTAGTCAAAGCTGGAATAGCTGACCAGCAGCCGCCCGTCCGCCATTTCAATCAGTTTGGGCGCATACTGCGCCCCGACCCCGGTCGAATTGACGACCATATCCTCGCCCAAGGCAACGCCATCCGCGTCAAACAACCGCAAACGTACCGTAAAGCCATCGCCATCGCCCGCATCATAGCTGGTCCAGACCGCCGCAAGTCGACCATCCGACAGCCCTATGACATCGACATCCGACTGATTTCCTGGTCCAAACGGCAGGTCAATCGGCGTACGGATCGAATTGAGAATGAAATCCGTGGCAGGCACCGACGCATCAGGGTCCAGCACGATGCCCCGCAGGCCGGTTCCATCGCCATCCGCCCCGTCACCGCTTTCCCAGGCCACAAAGACCCGGCCATCTGCCGTCGCCGTGGCAACCGGCCGGTACTGGAACGACTCCGGCGTGGTGTTGACGACAAAATCCTCACCGGCAAAGCTGCCATCGGCATTGATCCACCGCCCCCGGATTTCAGCCTCGCCAAAGCCGGTGTATTCGGTATCAGGTTCACCGCCCGTCACCACCCAAACCACCAACGCCCGACCATCCGCCAGAATGGCCACCGATGGCCCGAACGGGGTATAGCTGTCGCCAATGGCGGATGAGTTGATGGCGAAATCTGTCGCAGCGGGCATCGGGCAAACTCCTGAATGCTTTTTTGTCCTACGCCAGCTTAGCCGCTGCAGATCACCCCAAGAATGCGAAAAAGCGCAGGGGCTGCCCCCCGCGCCTTCACGTTTGCGATAGCAATAACCCTTAACGCTTGGAGAACTGGAAGCTCTTGCGTGCCTTGGCCTTGCCGTACTTCTTGCGTTCCACCACGCGGCTGTCGCGGGTCAGGAAGCCTGCGGCCTTCAGCGCACCGCGCAGGGCGGGTTCATAGAGTTGCAGCGCCTTGGACACGCCGTGCTTGACCGCACCCGCCTGACCGGACAGACCGCCGCCAGACACGGTGGCCATCACGTCGAACTGGCCTTCACGACCAGCCACGGTGAAGGGCTGCGCCAGGATCATCTGCAGCACGGGGCGTGCAAAGTATTCCTTCATGGTCTTGCCGTTCACGGTGACCTTGCCCGAACCCGGCTTGATCCACACACGGGCAATCGCGTTCTTGCGCTTGCCGGTGGCATAGGACCGGCCCAGCTTGTCACGCACGGCCACACGGACCGGCGCCATGGCAACGGCGGGGGCAGCGGCGCCAACGGCCGATTTCAGATCGTCCAAAGATTTGATGTCGGACATGGTTATGCGCTCCGCGTGTTCTTCGGGTTCATGGCAGCCACGTCCAGCACGACGGGCTGTTGGGCTTCATGCGGGTGGGCTGCACCGGCATAAACGCGCAGGTTGGTCATCTGCACAGCGCCCAGGCGGTTGCGGCTGATCATGCGCTCGACCGCCTTTTCGACGATCCGCTCAGGATGCGCGCCGTCCAGGATCTGCTCAGCCGTGCGCATCTTGATGCCGCCCGGGTGGCCGGTGTGCCAGTAGTATTTCTTGTCCTTGCGCTTGTTGCCCGTCATCTGCACCTTGTCGGCATTTATGACGATCACGTTGTCGCCCATGTCCATGTGCGGCGTGAAGGTCGGCTTGGTCTTGCCGCGCAGGATAGATGCGACGATGGTGGCCAGACGGCCCAGAACGATGCCTTCGGCGTCGATCAGGATCCACTGCTTGTGGATATCCGCAGGCGTTGCGGTAAAGGTTTTCATGTTTGACCCTATAGGTGGAAGGCAGCGCACTGCCCGGTCTCGGATGGGGGCTTATCGCTGAACAGGCTGCACAGGTCAAGGGCGCGGTGAAAGATTAAATCGAACCAAAACAACGTCTTGAATCTTGGGGTATTATTTTACCCCATCATTTCAGGATCGGCGGTCGCCCCGGGTCCATTCCGGGGCCCGACGGCACCTCTGGCACCACCTCTGCCGCCACCTCGCCCTCCAACACCAACGCCACCCCCGCCAACCGCGCCAGCAGCGCGTCCCCCGCGTCCCGGAACACCGTATCCAGGGCCGAGGCATCAAGCCCCGAGAACGCCAGCGCCTCGGTCACCGCCCGCAAAACCTTGCCCTCCGCCGCAGCCTCCACCCCCGTCAGCACCAGCATCTGCCCCCGCCGCCCCCCGTCGTACCGCACCCCCACCACATAG
>CAMDHB010000027.1 GCA_945897655.1 Pseudorhodobacter antarcticus | reverse complement strand
CGCCGAGGGTCTATGTGATCATCCGGGATGGAACAGGTAACGAAGCCGACGAGGGCGACGAAGCCGACGAAGCCAACGAAAACGACGAATTCGACGAAGGCGACGAAGGCGACGAGGATTTGGACTTTATCTTTGAAATCGGTGAGGACGAAGGCAACGAAGGCGACGAAGCCGACGAGAACGATGAAGGCGAAGAAGGCGAAGAAGGCAACGAAAACGACGAGTTGGACGAAGGCGACGAAGCCGACGAAGGCGACGAGAACGACGAAACTGTTGACGGCGACGAAGGCAACGAAGCCAACGAAAGCGACGAAGGCGACGAGAACGCCGAAGGCGACGAAGGCGACGAGAACGACGAAGGTGTTGAAGCCGACGAGGGCGACGAGTTCGACGAAGGCGACGAGTCCAACGAAGGTGACGAAGCCGACGAAGGTCAAGAGGGCAATGAGGGCGACGAAATTGCCACCTCGGTGACAGACGACTTCTCTGGTAACGAGGGTGACGAGAACGACGAAGGCGATGAAGCCGACGAGTTCAACGAAGGCGATGAAGGCGACGAAGCCAACGAGGGCAACGAAGGCGACGAGGTCTTGGACTTTATCGTTGAAATAGGCGCCGACGAAGGCAACGAAGGCGACGAAGACGACGAATTCGACGAAGGCGACGAAGCCAACGAAGCCGACGAATTCGACGAAGGCGACGAAGCCGACGAATCTGACGAAGGAGACGAAACCAACGAAGGCGACGAAGCCGACGAAGACAACCAAGGCGACGAAGGGGACGAAGGCAACGAGTTCCAGATCGGCCAGAACGACGAATTCGACGAAGGCGACGAAGCCGACGAAGCCGACGAAGGTGACGAAACCGACGAAGGCAACGAATTCGACGAAGGCAACGAAGACGACGAAGCCGACGAAGCCGACGAGGGTGACGAGTTCGACGAAGCCGACGAAAACGACGAAGGTGACGAGGACGACGAAGCCGACGAAGGCGACGAAGACGACGAGAACGACGAAGCCAACGAAGGCGACGAAGGCGACGGCGACTGATCCGTTCCTGAACACCCTGAACCAGAAAGGGCCGCGCATCAGCGCGGCCCTTTTGCCCTAGATCATCAGATCGGTGAGAGGGATGTGCCCGGCAAAGAGCCGCGCCAGAGCGACCGGGTTCAGCCCGTCAAGCCCGCGCACCAGGGCACGCGCCAGAGGATAGTTCCAGTTATAGCTGTAGGTCGCCTGCGGCTGATCCAGCGCCACCAACAAATCCTGCCGGTGCCGCAGGCCGCGCCCGGCCATGAAGGCCTGTGCCACCCGGGCGCGGTCGGGGTCGGTTACCGCCAATCTGCGCAGGACCAGGCGTTCCGCGAGGCAGGCGCAAACCTCGCGCAGGACGGGGGGCATGGGTTGGCCGGCCGAGGCCAGGATCTGGGCAGCATGGCCAAACTCGTGCGCCAGTGTCGGCAGGTCGGACAGCCTGCCCTTGGGGCGAAAGGCCACGAGGGGGTGGCCCGTGCCATCATCATGCAGGGTAAAGGCGCGGGCGGTGATCTGGGGCGAAAAATCGGTTCGCGTGGTGGCCCAGGTGCGTTCGATCAGGCTGTCGTCCACGGGAAAGGTGGGGGCCAGAAGGTCGGCCACCTGTCGCCACAGGGCCGTGGGATCGCAGGGCCATGCGGGGTCGGCGGGTTTTGCGGGGACGGGTTCGCCCGCCGTCAGTGCAGCGCGGCAGGCTTGGGCCGTGACGCCATGCAGCGCCAGCCAATCTGCCATCGTCGCCTTGGCCGATGTCATCCGCTGAGACACCCTGCCGCCTCGGCCACCTGATAATACAAAGGCTGGTCCGGGGGCAGTAGCGTCTTGATATAGGCGATGCGGTTCGGCACGGCGGCCAGCGTATCGGCGGTGTCAGCCGGGGGGAAGCGGTCGGGATGGTGAAGGATGGCAAAGGCGAAGAGCGCCGTTTCGGCCAGATCCTCGCGGTCTGGGGATCGGGCGCCATAGCC
The DNA here is from genome assembly GCA_945897655.1 of Pseudorhodobacter antarcticus. GTDB lineage: Bacteria > Pseudomonadota > Alphaproteobacteria > Rhodobacterales > Rhodobacteraceae > Stagnihabitans. The sequence goes on along the minus strand of CAMDHB010000027.1, from coordinate 15,907 downwards.
GGTCAGGAACCGGCCGTCCGCCTGTTGTGCGGCCATCCAGTCCGGGGCCAGGCGGTGCTGTTCGTCCCAGGAGGCATGGACAGCCTCGTGGAACAGCGATTCTTCCAGATGGTCATAGCTGGCCCGCTGATCGGCCCGCCCGGTATAGACCACGATCTGGCCAGTGCCTGCGTGAAAGCCTTCGTCGCCCTGATGGATGCTGAACCGCCTGATCCCCTGCCTGAGTGAGGTGGGCAATTGCCCCAGCGGCCGGGCAAACCGCTGCGCAGCGGCAAGGGCAGCGTCGGCGCTGGCCACTTCGGGGTTGACGGCTATTTCGATGGCGGTGCCGTCGGAATAGCGGGCCATGAAGGTATAGGCGTTGACGACAGGTTCGCCGTCGACCCGTTTGTCCCAGATCTGACGTTCGGCCTGTCCGGTCGCGTCCAGGCATTGCAAAGCCGAGGGATCGTCGGCGCGGATGATGTCAAAGACGGTTCCGGCCGTGTCGCCATAGGGCGGCTCCTGCGCCCAAGCCTGCGATGCCACCAGCGTCAGGGCAGAAAAAATCCACCGCATTTTCATAGGCCTAACCTCCTTGCGGCGCGCGGGAACGCGCTGATTTTCGCGACATTTGGACGAACCGGTCCCGCCGGCATTGCCACTAAAGCTTGATCGAAAGATGGCCCGGTGTTAGCTTTCTGGCAAGGTGTTGGAGATTGCGGGAGATTTTGGGGCGCAAAGTAGACTTAAACATCACTAATTCAACAAGATAACCCTGAATCGATGAGACAAGCCATGAACGTGACCGACTTCCAATTCGTCAAGCGTACCTACTTTCCCACGACAATCTTTCAGATTGATGTGCCCGATTCGAAGGCCTTGAACGACAAACTGCTGGAAAACATCTATGCGGAACAAGAGCGGGACCTGAAGGGCATCAACCGGTCAAACTTTAGCGAGTTGGGCGGTTGGCATAGCCACAACGAGTTGCACAAGTCGCCAAACTACAGCGATTTGGTGAGCCTTATCAACGCGGCCACGGCGAAGATGGGCGATGATCAGGGCTATGCCAAATCCCATGCCATGAGGATCGGCACGATGTGGTCGATCATCAACCCACCCGGATCGGCCAACCGGTCGCATGTTCATCCGGGCTGCATGTGGAGCGGGGTTTACTACATCCACGCCCCCGAGGGTGCCGGTAACATCGAGTTTGTCGAACCGCGCACGGCGCATCTGATGAACCAGCCGCGTTACGAACCCAAGACCAAGCGCGCCAAGGAAAACTGGACCAAGGTCCGCTTCGTGCCGATCCCGGGGCGCATGTTCCTGTTCCCAAGCTGGCTGTATCATGGCGTCGATCCCAACGTGTCCAAGGAACAGGGTCGCAAGGCGCACCGTGTCATTGTCAGTTTCAACCTGAATCAGGTCAAGATCAGCAAGGACGGCTAGCCGAGGCGAAAGCGGGCAAAAGTGGCAAAGGTGCACGACAGCGCCAGACAGGCAATGCGGCACGGCAGGTGGATCCTTGCCGTAGCCTTTGGCATAAGCTTTGGTGTCAACCTGCTGCGTCTGGCGGGGCCGTTGTTCGTGATCCTGATTTACGACCGGGTGTTGCCGTCACAATCCCAGGAAACCCTTGTGGCGCTGTTTGTCTTGCTGGTGGCGCTGATCGCGGTGCAGGGGGTCATGGACTATGCGCGCAAGCGGGTGCTGGCACGATTCGGCGCGCAGTTTCAGGAACGGCTGGAGGCTGTGATCTTTGCCACCACAACCCAGGCCGAAATGTTTGACCCCGCGCGGTCCAAACCCACGGCGGGGTTGGATGAATTGGACGGGCTGCGCGCGTTCTTCCACTCCTCCTCCCTCGTGGCGCTGTTCGACTTTGTCTGGACGCCGATGTTTCTGGCCGTGGTCTTTGTGCTGCATCCTATGCTCGGTTGGGTGTGTCTGGGCGGCATCGCCATATTGTTCGTGTTTTCGCTGGTGCAGATGGCGCTGATGGGCGACCGGGCGCAGGATTCTGCGGCGGCCAGCCGAGGCATTGGCGATCTGAAGAACATGATCGTCGCCTCACGCGATGTGGTGCGCGGGCAGGAAATGGCGACCGGGTTCAAGGCGCGCTGGCTGGAGGCGCGGCGGCAATCGCGTGACCGGGCGATTGCGCTGAAGGACTGGACGGTGGGGTTTGACAACCTGTCCAGCACGACCTGTCTGATCGTGCGCTATTCGGTGTTGGCCGTGGGCGCGTGGCTGACGCTGAGTGGGGCGTTGACGATTGGGGCGATGGTGGCGGCGACGTTTCTGGTCAACCGGGTTCTGAGCCCCGTCGACAGTTTCATGGGCGAGTTGCCCAATATCATTGAGGCCAGCCGAAACTGGGGCCGCCTGAAGCGGTTCCTGTCTGACCGGCCTGACACCGATATCCCGGCAGGTTTGGCAGGAAACGCGAGGATCAGGCTGGAGCTTGACGCGGTGTCGGTCAAATCCCCGGTCACGGGGGCGCCGATCCTGAAGGGGCTATCCTTGCAAATTCCGCCGGGCAGCATGGTACAGGTCAATGGCGGTTCAGGGCGTGGCAAGTCGGTGCTGGCGCAGACCATTCTGGGGCTTTGGCGGCGCAATGCCGGGGCGATCTTGATTGATGGCCTGCATCTGGAAAACATCCCCGATGCCGACAGGGTCCGCATCTTTGGCTATGTGCCGGAAACGGTGGGCTTTGTCAGCGGCACCTTGGCCGAAAACATCGCGCATCTTGACCTTGACGCCCCGCCCGAGCGGGTTGCAACGGCGGCCAAGCAGGCCTGTTTGCATGCCTTCATCTCCAGCCTGCCCGAAGGATACCGCACCCGGATTGACCCGACCGCATCAACCCTGTCGCGCGGGCAACGTCACCAACTGGCATTGGCCCGTGCGGTTTATGCCGACCCGCTGTTGCTGATCATCGACGAACCCGATGCCATGCTGCTGGAAGTGTTGCCCGAGACCATGGACAAGACCTTTGGCACCATCCTGCGGCGGGGTGGGTCGGTTCTGATGTTGGCGCGCAAGCCGTTGGAATTGAAGCAAATCAGTGCCAGTTACCGGCTGGATGATGGCAAACTGAAGGCGGTCAAGCTTGCCCGGCCAGTGGCGGGGCCAAAGCTGGCCGTTCTGCCCGAACGGGCCAAGACAGACGGTACCAAACCCGCTGCGCCGCAACCGGAAGCCAATCCACTTTCCATCGCGCGACGCTAAGTCATGGAAGGATCCCCCCCGTTCGGCTGACGTGGTCAACCCGCAAACCGCTGCTGCTGGGGCTGGGCTCGTTTGTTTTGCTGGTGGGCGTCATCGGGTTCTGGTCGGTGCGTGCCGATATTGCCGGTGCTGTGATTGGTCTGGGTGTGATCGAGGTGTCATCGACCCAAACCGCCGTGCAGCATCCGGTGGGCGGCGTGGTGAAGGAAATCCTGGCGCGCGAGGGGGACCGGGTTGCGGCGGGCGATGTGGTGGTGCGGCTGGATGATTTTCAGCTGTTGTCCGACCTGAAGGTGGTTGAGGGCGATCTGTTTGAAACCTTGGCCGCCATTGCAAGGTTGGAGGCCGAGGTGGATGGCAGGCCCACCCTGACCCTGCATCCTGCCTTGGCCGAGGCGGCCAGCATCCCCGAATATGGCCGATTGATTGACCGCCAGAAGCGTGATCTGGACGCCTTCTATGCCTCGATCGCGGCCGAGGACGGGTTGCTGGATGAACAGGTCAGCCAGATTCAGGCCCAGATTGTGGGAATCGAGGCGCAACTTGCGGCATCGACGGATGAGCGGGCATTGATCAGTGCAGAACTGCTGACGGCCCGCGATCTGAACGCCAGGGGGCTGAACCGCGACGCCGACCTCGTGGCGTTGGAAAAGGCCGAGGTGGCGACGCGAGGCGAAATTGGCAAGTTGACGGCCCAGATCGCGGAACTGCGGGGCAAGATTGCCGAAGTGGAGTTGAAGCGCTTGCAGATCCTGCCTGATGCCGAGACTTCGGCGGCACAGGAACTGGACAAACTGCGCCCGGAACGGACGCGGTTTCTGGAACGCCGGGCCAGCATTCTGGACGGGCTGACCAAGCTGGACATCCGCGCCCCGGTCAGTGGCCAGATCTATCAATCCACGGTGCAAGGCCTGCGGTCGGTGATCGTGGCCGCGAGCCCGCTGATGATGATTGTGCCGGACGATGATCCTGTTCTGGCAAATGTACGGGTTGCTGCGACCGATATTGATCAGGCCTATGTCGGGCAGTCGGCCTCGTTGAAATTCAAGGCGTTCAACGGCCGGCAGATCCCCATCATTCTGGGCCGCGTGGCGCAGATCTCGGCGGATGCCAGTCTGGATACCGCGACGCGAAAAACTTACTATCAGGTCAAGGTCGGCCTTTTGCCCGAGGAGATGGCAAAGCTGGGCGACAAGGACCTGATCCCCGGCATGCCGGTGGAAGCGTTCTTGTCCACCGAAACGCGCACGCCGCTGAGCTATGTTCTGCGGCCCTTCATGTTCTACTTTGACCGGGCCTTTCGGGACTAACGGGGCCTGTTCTGAGGGCGCGAGCCGCTGAGTGTTCGCCGCAATCGGGTGTTGACCGACTCGAAAATGTAATGTTAAGTTGACACATGCAAGTCAACCAAACCTTACACTCGCGCCAGATTCCCGAACCCAGGGCGATGCTGGAGTTGATCAAGCCGATCACATGGTTCCCGCCGATGTGGGCCTATCTGTGCGGCATCATTTCTTCGGGCGAGTCGCCCTTGGGCGCATGGCCCTTGGTGCTGATCGGGGTGCTGCTGGCGGGGCCGGTGGTGTGCGGGATGAGCCAGGCGGCGAACGACTGGTGTGACCGGTTTGTCGATGCGGTGAACGAACCGAACCGGCCCATCCCATCGGGGCGCATTCCGGGGCGTTGGGGGCTGTGGATCGCGCTGGCTATGTCGGCCCTGTCGTTGGGAATGGGCTGGTTGCTGGGGCCTTGGGGTTTTGCCGCGACGGTGGTTGGCGTGCTGGCCGCCTGGGCCTATTCCGCGGAACCCGTGCGGATGAAGCGGTCTGGCTGGTGGGGTCCGGGGTTGGTGGGCCTGTGTTATGAGGGGCTGCCGTGGTTTACCGGGGCGGCCGTTCTGACGGCTGGACTGCCGTCGTTTGAGATCATCACGATGGCGCTGCTGTATGCCTTTGGTGCGCATGGGATCATGACGCTGAATGATTTCAAGGCGTTGGAGGGGGACCGCCAGCATGGCGTCCGCTCGCTGCCCGTGGTTCTGGGGCCGGATGTGGCGGCGCGTGTCGCCTGTACGGTGATGGGCATGGCGCAGGCCCTGGTGGTGGCGATGCTGTTCATCTGGGGCAAGCCATTGCACGCGGTGGCGGTAGGCGTTCTGCTGTTGGGCCAGATCTATGCGATGAGAACCCTGCTGTCTGACCCCAAGGGTCGTGCGCCCTGGTATCAGGGTGTGGGTGTTTTGATGTATGTCAGCGGCATGATGGTGACCGCTTTCGCCCTGCGTTACATGGAGGTGGCGGGATGATGCTGTCATGGGTTTCGATCTTTCGGCTGGGGCTGGTGCAACTGTGCCTGGGCGCGATTGTGGTGCTGACCACATCGACGCTGAACCGGTTGATGGTGGTGGAAATGGCCTTGCCCGCGCTGTTGCCAGGGCTGTTGGTGGGCTTGCATTACGGCATCCAGATCACCCGGCCCAACTGGGGTTTTCTGTCTGACACGGGCGGCAACCGGACGCGGTTCATCGTGCTGGGCATGGCGACGCTGGGTCTGGGGGCGTTTCTGGCGGCAGTGGCCGTGACGCTGTTTGGCACGAGTTTTGCCGCAGCATTGGCGCTGTCGGTTCTGGCCTATGCGATGATCGGGATTGGGGTTGGGGCATCGGGCACGTCGTTGCTGGCGCTGCTGGCCACGGCCACGCATCCGCGCCGGCGTGCGGCAGCCGCCACGATCACCTGGCTGATGATGATTTTCGGCATCGCTGTCACGGCGACGATCGTGGGCAAGGCGCTGACGCCCTATTCGCCCGCCCTGCTGCTGGAGGTTGTGGCGACGGTCTGTGTAGCGGCCGTTGTGCTGACGATGCTGGCTATCGCCGGGATCGAGGCGCGCTGCCCGAAATCGGTGCCGGAACACGGCCGCCCGATGCGGTTTCTGGCCGGTCTGGCCGAGGTTTGGCGCGAGGATCGGGCACGGGATTTCACCATCTTCATCTTCCTGTCGATGGTCGCCTATTTCATGCAGGAACTGATCCTGGAACCCTATGCCGGCTTGGTCTTTGCCTATACCCCCGGCCAGTCAACCACCCTGTCGGGCGCGCAGAATGGCGGTGTGTTCTGCGGGATGCTACTGGTCGGTATTGCGGCGACGGGCCTGCGGATTGGCTCGCTGCGGACCTGGGTTGTGGCGGGCTGTCTGGGGTCTGCGGTGGCGTTGCTGGCGATCACCGTGGTGGGCATGCTGCAGATCGAGGCGGCGCTGTCGCCTGCGGTGGTGATGCTGGGCCTGTTCAACGGGATGTTCGCGGTCGCGGCCATCGGGTCGATGATGGCCTTGGCCGGTGAAGGACGCGGCGCGCGTGAAGGCACGCGGATGGGCCTGTGGGGCGCAAGTCAGGCCATGGCTGCCGGGTTTGGCGGACTTTTGGGGGCGGTGATGGTCGATATTGGCCGCCTGTTGACCGACAGCGCGGCGGCCTTTGGCGCGGTCTTTGTGATCGAGGCTGGTTTGTTTGTCCTGGCGGCCGGGATGGCTGCGAAAACGATTGATGCAATACGCTCGGCGCCCGACGCTGCGCTTATCCCGGGGGAATGATGATGTATGATGTCGTGGTGGTTGGAGGCGGGCCTTGCGGGGCGACGGCGGCGCATGATCTGGCGCGGGCGGGTCGGTCGGTGGTCATGCTGGACCGGGCGGGGCGGATCAAGCCCTGCGGCGGGGCCATTCCGCCGCGCCTGATTTCGGATTTCAACATCCCGGCCAGCCAGATCGTGGCGCGGATCACGACGGCGCGGATGATCTCACCCACGCAGCGGGCTGTGGACATTCCGATCGAGAACGGTTTTGTCGGCATGGTGGACCGTGAGAACTTCGACGAATTCCTGCGCCTGAGAGCCGTGGGGTCTGGGGCAGAGCGGGTGACGGGCACCTATCTGCGAATTGAACGCGATGTGGCGGGGACGCATGTGGTGTACCGCGACAAGGCCACGGGGACGGAGCAGCGTCTGACCGGCAAGGTGGTGATCGGGGCCGATGGGGCGCGGTCAAACGTGGCCAAGACCGAGGTGCCGGGCGGTGACAAGATCCCTTACGTGATCGCCTATCACGAGATCATCAAGGCCCCCGCCGCGAATGTTAACTATGACCCGGACCGCTGCGACGTGATCTATGACGGCAAGATCTCGCCTGACTTTTATGGCTGGATTTTCCCGCATGGCGAACATGCGTCCATTGGAATGGGCACGGGGATTGAGGGTGTTGACCTCAAGGCCGCGACGGCGGATCTGCGCGCCTCGGCCGGGTTGACAGGATGCCAGACGATCCGGCGTGAAGGCGCGCCCATTCCGTTGCGCCCGATGGACCGTTGGGACAATGGCCGCGATGTGGTGCTGGCGGGGGATGCCGCCGGGGTGGTGGCACCGTCGTCGGGTGAGGGGATTTACTATGGCATGGTCGGGGGCCGGGTTGCCGCCACGGCGGCGCAGGCCTTCCTTGCATCGGGCAAGGCGCGGGATCTGAAGCTCGCACGCAAGTTGTTCATGAAGGAACATGGCACGGTGTTTCGTGTGCTTCGGTCGATGCAGGACGCCTACTATAAATCGGACGAGCGGCGCGAAAGGTTCGTGAGTCTTTGCCATGACATTGACGTGCAAAAGCTGACGTTTGAGGCCTATATGAACAAGAAGCTGGTTCAAGCCCGGCCCTTGGCGCATATCAAGATCGGGTTCAAGAATCTGGCGCATCTGCTGCGGTTGGTGCCCACGGGGTATGTATGATCGAATTTGTTCCCGCCTGGGTGAACGGCACGCTGACCCCGGTTGAAAAGCTGGAGGCGCATGAGCGCGGCTTGCGGCACATGGCTGTGTCGGTCTTTGTGCTGGCGGGGCCGATGGTTCTGATCCAGCGGCGGGCCTTGGGCAAGTATCACACGCCGGGGCTGTGGGCCAACACCTGCTGCACCCATCCCCGCTGGAATGAGGACCCGCAGGACTGCGCCACCCGCCGCCTGAGTGAGGAGTTGGGGATCAACGGCCTTGCCCTGCATGGGGTGGGGCAGGTGGAATACCGGGCCGAGGTGGGGCGCGGGTTGATCGAGCATGAGGTGGTGGACATCTTCGTGGCCGAGGCGGAGACAAGCCTGCCCCTGCGGCCCAACCCGGACGAGGTGTGCGACACGGCCTGGATCCGGCTGGAGCATCTGGAGGCCGAGACGCGGCGGAACCCGGACAAATACACCCCCTGGCTGCGGATTTACTTGGCCGAGCATCAGGCCGCGATTTTTGGGGTCCGCACCCCGGCGGAGTGAGTGTCCACATGTGGACACTTTGGAATATTCATTTATATCAGTAAGTTAAATATCAGTTTTTACCTGATATTAAGACAGTTCACACAGCAGGCCAAGCTTGATCCGGTACCCTGACCCTGGCATGGTGCCCCTATGGCAGAGCGGCGAAACTGGACCCCGGCGGAAGTCAAGGAGGCGCTTGCGCTGTACCTTGTGACCGATTTTGGTCGATTCCATTCGCGCAATCCCGATATCATCCGTTTGGCCGCCCGGCTTGGGCGCACTGCTTCGGCGGTCGCGCTTAAGCTGAGCAATCTGGCGGCACTGGACGACAGTCTGCCGCAAAAGGGCATGGCCAACGCGAGTGCCACGGACAGAGAGGTTTGGGCCGGTTTCCTGAAAAGCCCAGAAGACGTTGAGGTGGCCTATATCAGGCAATCCGCGCCGCTGTTGAGTGAGTTGGCCGAGGCTCCAGCAGCGTTTGACCACCTTGGGGGGCAGATGGCCAGGCTCACGCAGGTAAGGCGCGGGCAGGCCCTGTTCCGCGATATGGTGTTGACCTCGTACAAGTCGCGCTGCGCTTTGACGGGGGCCGAGGATCCACGGGTTTTGAACGCCAGCCATATCCTATCGTGGTCGGACCACCCGGATCACAGGATGTGGCCGACGAATGGCATATGCCTGAATGCCTTGCACGACCGGGCATTTGACCGCCATCTGATAAGCTTTGACGAGAGCTGGCGGATGCTGATTGCGCCGCAAGTGCCAGCGGAGACGCGCGGCTGTTGGAGCGGGGCACCGATGGTATGTTGCAGATGCCCAGTAGGTTCCAACCGGACCCCGCCTTTATGGCACGCCATCGGTCACGGTTCAGCCAAGCGGCGTGAGACGATCCCTCACGGCCGCAAATGCCGGACCCTCGCACCCCATTCAATCGCCGCTGCGTGCAGGCGGTCGATGTGCAATTCCTCGCGCACTTCCTCCAGCATGCGCAGTTCCACTTCGCGCAGGGTGCCGTCGGCGGAGGCGACGTCGCAGGCCAGCGCATAGGCGGTTTCGTGGAGGCGTTCGGGCAGGCCGTCGCGGATCAGGCCGAAGAGGGCGGCGAGGCCGTCTTCCTCTTCAAACAGGTCAAACACGGTTTGGGCGATGACGCGGATGCGGTCGGTGTCATAGGCGCCAAAGATCGGCATGTGGTTGACCATGCGCTGGATCGCGACCAGTTCGGGGGTGCGCATCATCTCATCCGAGGCGGAGACGGCGATCATCACGGCGACGAGGGCGTCCTGAGGGGAGAGTGAGGCGGGGGTATCGGTCATGGCGGCTCCTTTGTTGCGGTGCAGAATATTGACCCCGGGGGCGCGGGGCAATAGAGGATGCGGGCACCCCACAAAGGGGTGATGGAGACGGCTATGACTGCTCTGCGCGACGCGGCGATGAAATCCAAGGCTTGGCCCTTTGAAGAAGCGCGCGCGCTGATGAAGCGGTATGAGAAAAAGGACCCTGAAAAGGGGTTCGTGCTGTTTGAAACGGGGTATGGGCCGTCGGGGTTGCCGCATATCGGGACCTTCGGTGAGGTGGCGCGCACGACGATGATCCGCCGGGCGTTTGAGGTGATCAGCGATATTCCGACGCGGTTGATCTGCTTTTCGGACGATGTGGACGGGATGCGCAAGGTGCCCGAGAATGTGCCGCAGCAAGAGATGCTGCGTCAGCATATGCAACTGCCGCTGACTTCCGTGCCGGACCCGTATGGCGAGTATGAGAGCTTTGGCCACCACAACAACGCGATGTTGCGGCGGTTTCTGGATACATTCGGGTTTCAGTATGAGTTCATCTCGGCGACCGAATTCTACAAGTCGGGTCAGTTCGACAAGACGCTGCTTCTGGCGTGTGAGCGGTATGACAAGATCATGGCGATCATGCTGGCGTCGTTGCGCGAGGAGCGGCAGCAGACCTATTCCTGTTTCCTGCCGATCCATCCCGAAACGGGGCGGGTTCTGTATGTGCCGATGAAGAATGTGGATGCTGAGCGCGGCGAGATCACCTTTGACGACGAGACGGGCCGCGAATGGACGCTGCCGGTGACCGGCGGTCATGTGAAGCTGCAATGGAAGCCCGATTTCGGCGCGCGCTGGGCCGCGCTGGATGTGGATTTCGAGATGTATGGCAAGGACCATTCGACCAACACGCCCATTTACGATGGGATTTGCGAGGTATTGGGGGGCCGCAAGCCCAATCACATGTCGTATGAGTTGTTTCTGGATGATCAGGGGCAAAAGATTTCCAAGTCGAAGGGCAATGGTCTGACGATTGACGAATGGCTGTCCTATGCGGCGACGGAAAGTCTGTCGTATTTCATGTATCAAAAGCCCAAGACGGCCAAGCGGATGCATTTCGATGTGATCCCGCGCGCCGTGGATGAATATCATCAGCAGTTGCGCGCCTATGCGGCGCAGGATGTGGAGGCGCAGGTGAACAACCCGGTGTTCCACATTCATGGGGGGCAGGTGCCGGCGAGCCATATGGTGGTGACCTTCGGGATGCTGTTGAACCTGGCTTCGGTTGCCGGGGCCGCGGATGCGGCGGGGCTGTGGGGGTTCATCAAGAAATATGCGCCGGGGGCGAGCCGTGAGGGGAACCCCGATCTGGATGCGGCGGCGGGCTTTGCCGTGCGGTATTTTGCCGACAAGATCGCCCCGACACGGGTGTTCCGGCTGCCTTCGGATCAGGAACGGGCGGCGATGGAGGATCTGCGGGGGCGGTTGGTCGTCTGGGATGGGCCGCGCGATGACGAGAGCCTGCAGACCATGGTCTTTGCCGTGGGCAAGGAAAATGGGTTCGAGCCGCTGCGCGACTGGTTCAAGGCGCTGTATGAGGTGTTGCTGGGCGCGTCCGATGGGCCACGGTTTGGCGGGTTCGTGGCCTTGTATGGGGTTAGTGAGACGGTGGCGCTGATGGACCGGGCTTTGGCGGGAGATCTGGTCGCGAAAGGGTGACTTGACCCAAAGGCAAGGCGATCTACCCTTCTGATGGGGACATCAGGAGGGATTGTCATGAGACTTCGCCTTATCGCCGCTGCTTTGCTGGCTGCCTTGCCCGCTTGGGCACAGGAGCAACCGATCCAGTCGACCATCACCGCCCAGATCGAGGCGTTTCGGGCGTCGGATTTCGAGACGGCGTTCACCTATGCCTCGCCCAGCATCAAGCAGATGTTCCGGACGCCGGCCAATTTCGGGTCGATGGTGGTGACGGGCTATCCGATGGTGGTGAACCCGGCGATGGTGGAAATGCAGGACCTGCGGACGGTGGCGGGGGCGCTGTGGCAGCGGGTGCGGGTGACGGATCAGAAGGGGCAGGCGTTCTTGCTGGACTACCAGATGATCGAGGGGCCGGATGGCTGGGTTATCAACGCGGTGCAGTTGCAAAAGGCGGCGGATGTGGGGGCGTGAGGTGAGGGCTGGGGGGATTAAGCTCTTCCTCTGACCTTTCTTTTGTTTGGCCCGGAATCAAGGCGCTTGCGCCGCCGGGCCGCGCCCGACCTCCCCCCGGGAGGGCGCATTTGAGACGTTGCGAGCAGAAATTCTTCGGGAGGGGTTGATGGGTAAAGTGCCTAGAACTGAGGCTGGTGCGCCATCCCGAGGTCGGGCGCGGCCCTGTGTCGTGATGGTGGCCAATGGGCGGCCAATGGGTCAGGTCGCGGTCATGTCCTGATCTTTCAGGCGGAGGAAGAAGCCCGTGATCTCCTCGGGCGTGGCGCGTTCGGCGGCGCCGTCGGCCACCTCTTTCTGCGTCCAGATCCAGGTGGCGGCGGGGTCGTGGAGCATGGCCCATTGGCCGAACATCCGTTCGGGAACCAGTTCAGCCACATGCAGCGTCACCTCCAGATGGCGGTCATCGCGTTTGATGCGGGCAAGGGTGGCGCGGACGAGGTCTTCGGGGCCTTCCAGCCATTGCAGATAGATGTCAGCGCGGCAGATCAGGGCGCCGGTGACGCCATCGCGCAGGTTCGCGCGACGGGCGTCCAGCAGGATGCCGCCCAAGATCCCCTCATCAAAGCCAAAGGGCTGCGAGGTGTAGATGGCCCGAAAGACAGTCATGCGCAAACTCCCCCTGCGAATTGGCGACACTTAGCACGGGCCGGGGCCGAAAGGTAGTTCAGGTGTTGCGCCGCACCCGCCGCCGCCGTGCGCCCGGCAAGGGCCCCATTAACAAACCCTTGCTACCCATTTTCCCGCAAGGGGCAGGGCGCCCCCACCACGGGAAAAAGGGTATAGGGCATGAACAAGGCGATTAGCGAAGGGCTGGTGCTGATGCCGCCGCCGTTTTCGGCGGGGCTGGACCTGTGGTCGCGGGAAGACGGGCTGGTGGGGCAGGGCAGCTATCTGGGCCAGTCCAATGCCGCCTTTGTGCCCTCGGATCAGGACTTTGGTGGCTGTCTTGAAATCACCAAGACGCAAAGCACGATGAAACTGCGCTGTTTTCAGGCGATCCCCTTCCAGCCGGGACTGTATTTGCGCGTGACGGCCAAGGTCAAGGCGATCAGCGGCCCGTTCCCGACGGTGCGGATTGCTGGCTGGGCCGAGAATTCCAGCGGCGGCAATGTGGGCACGGCGGTGCAGACCGGGCCATCAACGCTGCTGACCACGTATGGCGAGGTTGTTACCGTATCGGCCATCATCGGGTCGGGCGACCGGGAGGGGGTCGACATGGTCTGGGGGCTGGCGCCGGTGCTGGGGCATCTGGGGCTGGACCTGACCGGAAACACGGGTGGTGTGATCCGGATCGAGGATATCGTGGTCGAGGATGTGACGGATGTCTTCTTCTCAGTCCGGTTCAACTGGGTCGATGTGCGCGATTATGGCGCTGTGGGCGACGGGGTGGCCGACGATCTGGCGGCCTTCAATGCGGCCGATGATGCGGCGGCGGGCAAGATCGTGCTGGTGTCGCCCGGCACCTATTACCTGTCCAACTCGATCACCTTTGACAATCCGGTGCAGTTTGAGGGCACGGTGACGATGGCTGAAGCGAGCCGTCTGGTGCTGCGGCGGAATTTTGATCTGCCCAGCTATTCGGCGGCCTTTGGTGGCGAATTGGCGGGGTTCAAGCGGGCGGTGCAGGCCCTGTTCTTTTTCACCGACCATGTGGAACTGGATCTGGCGGGGCGGCGGGTCGAGTTGGACGCACCGATTGATGTGGCGGCCCTGTGCGGTCTGACCACCTTTGCCGAGCGGCGGGCCATTCGCAACGGGCAGTTGCAGGCGATCACCAGCACGGCTTGGAACACGGAAAGCGTCACCTCGGTTGCCACATATTCCACGGCGCAATCGGCACGGCTGACGGGTGTGGCGAATGTGGCCAACGTGCCGGTGGGCGCGCGGGTCAGTGGCACGGGCGTGGGGCGCGAGGTGTATGTCACCGCCAAAAATATCCCCGCTGGCACGATAGAGCTGAGCCAGCCCTTGTGGGCGGCGGCGGGGACGCGGACCTTCACCTTTGACCGCTACAAATACATGCTCGATTTCTCGGGGTTCTCAGCCCTGTCGAAGTTCGAGGTGACGAATGTCGAGTTGTTGAACGGTGGTTTGGCCAGCACCATCCTGCTGTCACCGGGGGGCGAGTTGTTCCGGGTCGCGGAATGCGTGATCAACCGGCCCCGCGACCGGGGGATCACGTCCACCGGGCGAGGGTGTCAGGATCTGCAGATCGACAGTTGTCAGTTCCTGTCGAATGAGCAGGCAATGGTGGCGCACGACCGCACGACCATCGGGTTCAACGTCAATGCCAATGACACCAAGATCAGGCTGAACCGGGCGAACCGGTTTGCGCATTTCGGGGTGATGGCGGGGGCGGGGCATATCTTGCTGGGCAACCACTTCTTTGGCGGCGACAATGCCACGGCGGGGGTGAGGCGGGCCGGGATCGTGTTCACGCTGCCCAACATGAAAAGCCTGATCACCGGGAATTACATCGACAACAACTTTATCGAGTTGTCGAACGAGCATGATAACAACCCGGATTTCGGCAGTGAGTACACGTTCGGCGGGCTGACGATCACGGGCAACATCTTCATGGCGTCGGATGTGGCGCCGTGGTTCCGCTGGCTGGTGATCACGCCACGCGGGACGGGGCATTCGCTGAACGGGTTGATGGTGACGGGCAATGTGTTCCGGGGCGTGGATGCGGCGATTGACCGGATCGAGATGGTGGATACCACCCATGCTGCGTTGGAGTTCAACGCATTCCGCAATGTGACGTTTGAAAACAACACCTTCAACGCGGTCACCCAAGTGACGCAAAGCCCGGTTCTGGTGCAGCATAGCCAGAACACGGCGGCGGATACATGGTCGGTCGATGGCAGCGGCTATCTGCCGTTCGGGTCGTTTGCCCGCAATGTGACGGGGTTGGTGGCGGAAGGGGCGATTACCAACGCGCTGAACGTGGCGCAATTTGTTGCACCCTATGCGCTGGTCGAACAGGGGGCGGGCAACAATCTGGTGTCGTTGAAGTGGCCGACACCGGTGAAGGGTGTCATGCAGGTCACGCTGCGGTGTGACAATCCGCTGTAAGGCGGGCGGTACCCCCAAAACCGTCCTGTGAAATCCGGGCCGGGACCGGATAGGCGGCCTTCCTGTGGAAGGCCGCCCGTGTCCCATGCCGAGAGCCTCAAGGCGACGGCATTCCAGCGGTTGGGCCCAGCTACAAAGGGAAAAGCGATCGTGATGCGCCCGCCCGCGGGTGGAAGCGGAACGCGCCCGCCCGGGGGGCGGTCGGGCGCGTCACGAATTGCTTTGGGCAATTCGTGGAAGAACCAGAGGAGATCGCGGCGGTCCAGCAGTGGCCGCCCTTCTCCATTGAGCGCCAAGCTGCCGGAATGCCAAAGCGCATCTTGCCCACAAAGAAATCAATTGACCGCAGCACCGGCAACACCTTCTATGTCCTTGGCGCAGTGCTGAGTCCGTGCGGCGTCAGGGGTTCGGCTGGACCCCGAACCTTGGGAGGGGTTTCATGAAACTAGCGGAAGAGCGGCACATTGCGGCGGACCCCGCTGTGGTCTGGGCCGCTGTCTTGGACCCTGAGGTGTTGAAGCTGTGTGTGCCGGGCTGTGAAAGCCTGACCGGTTCTGTGGCGGATGGGTTCGAGGCGGTTGTGGTGCAAAAGGTGGGACCGGTGAAGGCGCGCTTTACGGGCAAGGTCACGCTGTCAGACATCGTCGAAGGGCGCAGTTTGCGCATTGCGGGCGAGGGGCAGGGTGGTGTGGCGGGCTATGCCAAGGGCGGGGCCAATGTCACGATGGCGGCGGCCGAGGGTGGTGGGACCACGCTGAGTTATGAGGTCGAGGCGGCAGTGGGCGGCAAGATTGCGCAACTGGGCAGCCGGATCATTGACGGCTTTGCCAAGAAC
>CAMDHB010000026.1 GCA_945897655.1 Pseudorhodobacter antarcticus | reverse complement strand
CGACATCCTGCGCGGTCACAGGACGGCCCACCAGCGTTTCGGCATAGGACCAAAAATTGGCAGGCTCGACCACCGACATGGCGGTGTAGGTCTGCCATAGAGCCAAAAGATCGAGACCCATGTTCTGTTCGTGAACGTGGTGGCCCGCGCCTTGCAACAAATGAGCGACCTGATGGACAGCGGCGATGACCTCGGCGTCCACTGGGCCAGGTGCTGTCACGGTAAAGCCCACCCTCAGGCGGCCAGGATCGCGCTGCATCGCACGCAAAAAGGGTTCAGATGGGGGCGGGATGGGATAGGGGGCACCAGGAACCGGCCCTGACACTGCGTCCAGATAGGCCGCCGTATCGCGCACGCTGCGCGAATTGCAAAGTCCATAGGCCCCACCCGCCCACCAATCGCCAAAGGGGGCGGCGCTGACCCTGCCGCGTGTGGGCTTTAGCCCGACCACGCCGCAACACGCAGCAGGCGCACGGATCGACCCTGCACCATCAGTGGATTCGGCCAGCGGCACCATGCCTGAGGCCACTGCCGCCGCCGACCCACCGCTGGATCCGCCCGGTGTCACGCCCGCATCCCAAGGGTTCAGCGCAGCACCATACAACACCGGTTCGGTTGCGATGGACCAGCCGTTTTCGGGCGCATTGGTGACACCTAGCATCGCCAAACCAGCAGCTTTCATCCGGCTCACAACATGGCTGTCGGATGTCGCCACGTGATCTTTGAGAAACCGCGACGCATTGGGCGCGCGGACACCGGCCCACGAAAGGCCCAGATCCTTGATCAGAAAAGGCACACCAGCCAAAGAGGCCCCAAGGTCGACTCCCGCGGCGCGTCCGATGTCATAACGCTTGTCAACGACAGCGTTCAAGCGAGGGTTAAGCGCCTCGATTACCCGAACCGCGGCCTCGGCCAATTCAGACGCCTGCACCGCGCCTGACCGCACATGGTCCGCCAGTTCAACGGCGTCCGCTTCACGATAAAGCGTGTCGATATCGGTCATCGCGCATTTCCCCTGCAGTTGAGGGTCAATCCAGCCGGATCACCCGTTCTTCAGCAATGCTTTGTTCCGCGGCCAAGCCGATGCGCAGCGAATTCACGGCGGCATCCATCGATTCCGAAAGATCAATATTCTCGTTGATCGCCTTCAGGAAAAACGCCTGCTCGCGGTCGCACAACTCCTGATGACCCGGCTCGTCGGTCATCGACAGGATGTCATCCTTGCGGGTGAAATTCTTGTCAGCCCCTACATCGGCGTAGTGCACGCGTATGGCATCAGTCTTGGTATGCTTGTCGATGTCAGCACTGCCCGACAGGTCATCGGCGCCCGTGCGGGCCTCGTCATTGGGCACCAGCGAAACTGATCCTTTGGGCCCGACCACATCCTTCACAAAAAAGGCAGTTTCGCTCATCATCGGGCCCCACCCAGCCTCGTACCAGCCGACCGAGCCATCGTCGAAGGTCACATGAAGATGACCATAGTTCTGCTTGTCCGCCTCGGCCCACAAGGCTGCACCAATGCCATGCACGCGCACGGGCTTGGCCCCGGTCAACTGGCACATGATGTCAACATAATGCACACCGCAATCGACAATCGGGATCAGGCTGTCGATCAGGTTCTTGTGCCACCACCAGGCCGTACCTGACGACTGCTGGTTAAGATTAAGCCGCATGACAAGGGGCTTGCCCAAAGTTCGCCCAATCTCGATGAACTTCACCCAACTGGGATGGACGCGCAGGATATAGCCCAACACCAGCTTTTTGTTCAGTCGCCGCGCTGTAGCCACAACGCGCGCGGCATCTTCGTTATTGGTCGCGATGGGTTTTTCCATGAACACATGCGCCCCAGCCTCCATCCCCGCCACGGCATAGTCGGCATGGGTGTTGGGCCAGGTGTTGATCGACACGGCATCCGGCTTCAGCTCGGCCAGTGCGGCCGCGTAATCTTCGAACAGCGGATAACCCTGCAACTCGGCAGGGATGGGTTTGGATTTGATCGTGCGTGAGCACAGGCCCACAATCTCAAACCCGGGGTTCCGGTGATAAGCGCTGGCATGGGATGCGCCCATGTTGCCCAGACCCACGACTAGTATTCTGACCGGTGCAGCCATTTATCCCTCCAGTCCAAGTGGGCGGGCATTTTTGCCCGCCCGGTTTGTGTGACGCAGGCGCTTTTTCAGCCAGCGGCGCCGATGGCCTGGCTGAACATTCCAGCCCTGATCTTTTCGACGTCAATGGCCGCCATTTCCGGCGACAAGGTGGCGGCATCGGCATCGGCCTTGACCTTGGCGGCGTCAAAGGTGTTCGCCCCCGCGATCAGGTCATTGGTGCAGACATCCGCCGCAGCGATGGTGGCGGTCTGGCCGATCTTGGCGGTCAGGTCGAAGAAAGTCTGCCATGAGGCCATGTCATGCCAACCCCAACCCTGCCGCTTGTCCCAATCACCACGGAAGACGTTCATCTGCTGCAGGATCGAGGTGGTGCCCAGTTCCGGCCCGACATTGGTGCCCAAGGTGGGGAACTGTTCGAACACGGCCTGGACAGCCGCGCGCGGGTTATGCTCGGCAAACTCGAGGCCCATGGCCCAACCGCGCAGGTATTGCTCCATCGCGGCCTTCTTGTCGGCATCCTCGAGATCGGCGGCGCGGACGACAAAGGTGTTGGCCGGCAGGGGAGAGTTCTGGACACCCAGCCAGTATTCAAACTGCAGGTTGCTGGCAATCCATTCGGCGCGCAGACCTTCCCAAGCCAGAGCGGCGTCACCCTGACCACCGGCAAGTGCTGTGCCCCAAGTGGGCCAGCCCGCCTCGACATAGGTGATGGTCGAGATGTCGACACCCTGCGCCGCAAGCATCGGGTCGACGATGGGTTGCCAGGCGGCCGAGCCCAGAAGGATGGTCTTGCCCTCGATCCCCTTGATGTCCGTGGGGCCTTCGCCCTTGCGGAAGGCGAGGGAGAAGGTGTCGCGGGCGGCCTCATGGAACACTGACTTCAGCTTCATCCCCTGTTGCAGCGCGAACGAGAACACGCCGGGCGAGGGGAAGCCCATGTCGGCCTGACCCACATCGACGAACTTGACCGTGGCCGTGCCGTCCGAGGGGCCGGGCTGGATGTCAATCGGCAGGTCGCCGAAATAGCCGTTCTTGACGGCAACCCAATAGGCGTAGTCGTCCAGCACCTCGAGTGTGCCGCGGGGCGAGATCCAGGTGAAGGGGCGGTCATAGCCCGCAGCCATACCCGGCCTGATGCCAAGGCTGGTCATGGCAACGCCCGCCCCGGTCACTTGCAACAAACGGCGCCGCGTGAGGGGCGCTCCAGTGATCAATGTCATGTCTAGTCTCCCTGTTGTCGTTGGTTCAGTCAGCGCGGGTTCGGCCTGCCTCTTAGGTCTCCCAGCTTGCCCATTTCTTGCCGATGAGGAAAAAAATCACGTAGATCAGAATGCCGATGATCGACAAAAGCAGGATCACGGCAAAGAATTCCGGCATGTTGATCATGCTGGAGTAGGTGGTCAGACGGTTGCCGAGGCCAAAGCCGCCGCCCACCATTTCGGCGCCGACGGTGGTCAAGAGGCCAAAGATCGACCCGATCATCAACCCCACCAGGATCATCGGCAGGGCCATTGGCGCGCGGATTTTCCAGAAGATTTGCAGGGTCGAGGCGCCGTAGGACCGCGCGAGTGCCAGTTTGGCACTGTCGGTGCGCCGGAACCCGGTGGCAGCGTTTATCATGACCATCGGTCCCACGGCCAGCGCCACGGCGATGATGCGGGGGGTGTAGCCGAAGCCAAAGCGCAGGATGAGGAGGGGCACCAGCGCCAGCATGGGTGTGGTGACGAGGACCAGAATGTACGGCGTGACCACTTTCTCGACCAAGGGATACTGTGTCACGATGGCCGCCATGACCATTCCGGTGACCGCGCCGATCGTAAAGCCGGACAACAGAGAGACCATCGAATAGCCGAGGTGTGGCAGAAGAAGCGGAAACTCCTTTACCAGCGCTGCTGCGATCAGGCTTGGGCGGGGCAGGATGTATTGCGGCACGTCATAAGCCCACAGGACAAACTCCAGCCCGCCGATCACCAGGACAGCCACGGCCAGGATGATGGCGATTTCCTTGCGGGTGGCAGAGCCGATCCCGGCGGTCAGGGCCGATCCGGTGATGCCGACCTTGGTCGCCTCGGTCTTTTTGAATTCGGGGATTGCGTCGGTCATGGGTTACTCCGCCGCCGATCGTGGCCGCATGGACGACATGCCATAGATGTCAGCCTTGATCTTGTTCATCAGATCAAACACCTCGCGGCCGGCCATGGTTTCCAGGCTGCGCGGGCGCGGCAGGTTGACGGGATAATCGGCATGGACCCGGCCGGGGCGTTTGGTCAGTACGATGACCCGGTCGGACAGAAAGATCGCCTCTTCGATGGAATGGGTGATGAAGACGATGGTGGTTTTCGTCTCGAGCCAGATCTCTTCGACGAGACGGTTCATCTCTTCACGGGTGAAGGCGTCCAGCGCGCCGAAGGGTTCGTCCATCAGCAAGACCTGGGGGCGCAGAGACAGGGCGCGCACGATGGCCCCGCGTTGTTGCATGCCGCCAGACAATTCGCGCGGCATCCGTTTTTCAAAGCCGGTCAGGCCCACGCGGTCCATCAGATGGGTGATCCAGGCCATGTCGGGGGTCTGATGCTTGACCTCGAATGGAAACAGGATGTTATCCATAAGGTTGCGCCAAGGCAGAAGGTTCGCCTCTTGGAACACCAGACCGATTTCGGGGCGGGGGGCGGTGATGCGCTCGCCGTCCAGATCGACCTGGCCTGAGGTCAGGCTGTGCAGACCCGACATGGACCACAGAAGCGTGGTCTTTCCACAACCTGACGGCCCCACGATCGAAACAATGGTCTTGTCGGCCACGTCAAAGGAGCAACCTTTCAGCGCCTCAAGGTCGTCATAGCGTTTGCCCGCATTGCGGACCGCCAGTTTCACGACCATCAGACTTGCCCCCACGCGCCAAATGCCCCGGAAAAGCCCCTGCCTTCCCTGTGCTGGATGATTGTTTCCAACTTACACATCTGTCAACGATTCGAAAATGCGACGACATGAGTTCCACAAAAGATAGGTTTTTCCACAGGCTTGCGGTGTAAGTTTCCTACATTTGCTTGACGCGCCGTCTTTGCGTCTTGCATAGTTGCGTTCAGGTCCGGGCAGGGAGGTTGCCAGATGCCACGCGCAGAACAGGCGGTTTCGCTGCATGGCTCCGCAGCGCAGCGCCGTCACGACATCATTGCCCGAATCAAGGATTGCTATCCCGGCCTGAGCCGTGCCGAGCAATCGGTGGCCGACGCCGTGCTGTCGGATGTGCAGGCGGCAGTGGATGCGTCCAATGCCGAATTGGCCGACCGCGCGGGTGTCAGCCAGCCTTCGGTCACGCGGTTTTGCCGTTCGATCGGCTGCATTGGGGTCAGGGATTTCAAGCTGCAGTTGGCCCGCTCTCTGGTTGTGGGCGAAATATTTCTGGCCGCTGACAACCCCTTGCCCGCCCCAAGCCCGGGTCCAGGTCAGGGGGCAATGCCGCCGTTTTGGACCTCGGTCCTTGGCGAGGCCCGCCTTGCCCTGCGCGAGGTCGAACGCCAGCTGGATCCCGCCCTTGTGCTGGCCGCAGCCGCCATCCTGGCCTCGGCCCGGCGGGTTCTGGTGCTGGGTTTGGGCGGGTCGTCTTCGGCCCTGGCCGAGGAGACGCAGAACCGGCTGTTCCGCTATGGCGTGTCCGTGATGGCCTGCAAGGATCCCTATCTTGCCCGCATGACCATCGCCACATTCCGTCCACATGATGTGGTCATCGCCATTTCCGCTACGGGCCACACCAGCGAAGTGATTGACTGCGTTGACATCGCCCGCAGCTATCACGCCCGCAGCATCGCGATCACCACCCCCGGATCGGCGCTTGCCCAGGCTGCCGAAATCGCGCTGACCACCAAGATTGCCGAGTATCCAGACGCGCTTACGCCCTCGGCCTCGCGCTTTGCCTTTTTGCTGATCATCGATCTGGTGGCCGCAGCGACGGGCTATCAGATGGGGCCGCTGGCCCGTGAAAACCTGCGCCGGATCAAGTTCAACCTTGTTGCCCAAGGTGCCGGCCCCGACATCGAACCTTTGGGAGATTGACGTGACGCAGACCCCGCAAGACTGGATGGACGCCTTTGCCAAGGCCATCTCGGCCCAGGATATTCCAGCCATCACCGCCCTGTTCCACGAAACCTGCTATTGGCGCGACCTTCTGACATTTACCTGGAACATCAAGACGATGGAGGGGCGACCGGCGATCGCCGCGATGCTGGCCGAGACGCTGCCAAGGACTGCGCCCACTGGTTGGCGATTGACCGAACCGCCGGAGGCGGATGGCGATCAAACCCATGCCTGGCTGGCATTCGAGACCGCCGGCGCCCAAGGCATCGGCCGGGTCACCTTAAGCGAGGGCCGCGCAGTGACCCTGTTGACCGCCATGGCGGACCTGAAGGGTCACGAGGAACCGCGCGGCCCAACCCGGCCAAAGGGGATCGTCCACAAGGCGGATCGCAATCGGCGCACCTGGTCTGAAAACCGCACGGCTGAGGCCGCACGCCTTGGCACGCAAGACCAGCCCTATGTCCTGGTCATCGGCGGGGGGCAGGGCGGCCTTGCCCTTGGCGCACGGTTGAAGCAGTTGGGCGTTCCCGCGCTGATCATCGAGAAGAACGCCCGCGCCGGGGACAGCTGGCGCAACCGCTACCGCAGTCTCGTGCTGCACGATCCGGTCTGGTACGACCACATGCCCTATCTGCCCTTTCCCGACACCTGGCCGGTTTTCACGCCAAAGGACAAGATGGGCGACTGGTTGGAAGCCTACTCCAGCCTCTTTGAACTTGACCTGTGGACCTCGACCACCTGCGACAAGGCGACATGGAACGAGGCGTCGCAAGACTGGACTGTCACGGTCACCCGCATGGGCAAGCCTTTGACCCTGCGCCCCAAACACCTGGTCTTTGCCACCGGCGCCTATGGTCCGCCCAAAAAGCCCGACTGGCCAGGGATGGACAGCTTCAAGGGCACCCTGCTGCATTCAAGCGCCTATCAGGGGGCCGCAGATTTTCGCGGCAAGCGGGCCGTGGTGATCGGGGCGGCAAGTTCTGCCCACGATGTGGCGGTGGACCTGTGGGAGGCGGGGGCCGAGGTCACCATGATCCAGCGGAACGCGACGATTGTGGTACAATCCGAGACCCTGACGGACCTTGCCTTTGTCATCTATTCCGAAGCGGCAGTGGCGCGGGGGATCACAGTGGACAAGGCCGACCTGATCGGCGCCGCCACCCCCATGGCCGTCTTCGCCGAACAGCAAAAGCGTCTGTACCAGACGATCCGTGCCCGGGACGCCGCATTTTATGACCGACTGGCGGCATCCGGCTTTGCCTTGACCTTCGGGCCGGATGACACCGGGTTGATGGTGCAGGCGATGCGGACCGCTTCGGGCTATTACATCGATGTCGGCGCCTCTGAACTGATCGCGCGTGGCGATATCGGGGTGCTGTCCGGCGCTGGCGTGGCGGCACTGACACCCGACGGGCTGACCCTGTCTGACGGCCGTCAGGTCACCGCCGACGTCATCATTGCCTGCACGGGCTATCAGTCGATGAACGAAACGGTGGCCGCCATCGTGTCGCGCAAGGCTGCGGATGATACCGGCCCATGCTGGGGCCTCGGCTCGGGTATCACCGGCGACCCCGGCCCGTGGCAGGGCGAGCCGCGCAACATGTGGAAGCCGACTGCTGTGCCCAACCTGTGGTATCACGGTGGCAATCTGGCCCTGTCACGCTTTTATTCGCGCTTCGTCGCCCTGCAACTGAAGGCTCGGATGGAGGGGATTTCGACACCGGTCTACGCAGCCCCCCTGCCGCATCTGGCCCGGCCTTGAATGGCAGAGCGAAGGGCACCATGAAGAAATCACCCGCCATCATTTTTTTAGGCAGGTTTATGCAGGGACAGCCTCATGATCAACTTTGACGGGGCACGCGTGCTTGTCACTGGGGCGGCCGGTGGCATCGGCTCGGTCCTTACGACACGCCTTGCCGCGCTTGGAGCGACGGTCATTGCCTGTGACATGGAAGGGCCCGATCTGCAGGCTTCCCATATTGCAGAACGCCATGCCTTCGATCTGCGCGACAAGGCTTCCATTGACGCGGCGGCCCAGGCGGTCATCGCCAGCGGCCCGCCCTCCATCGTGATTTCCAACGCTGGCTGGACCCGGCAGGATACCTTCGATCTGACAACGCCCGAGGGCATCACGGCCGAGATGGACGCCAATTTCACCGGGGCTGCGCGCTTCACCCATGCCCTGTTGCCGGCCATGCGGTCGCTCGGTGGCAACCGTGGCTTTGTCTTTGTGGCTTCCGTCAATGCCCTGACCCACCACGGCAACCCGGCCTATTCTGCCGCCAAGGCGGCGCTCCTGGCCTGGATGCGTGGTCTGGCGGTCGAGGAAGGCAAGCACGGCCTCCGCGCCAATGCTGTCATCCCCGCCTCGGTGCGCACCAACGCCTGGGTTTACCGCCTGGCCGCGGACCCCACAGTCATGGACCGGGTTTCAGCGCTCTACCCCCTCGGCCGCATTGTCACGCCGGACGAAGTGGTCAACGCCATCCTCTTTCTCGCCTCTTCCGCCGCCAGCGGGATCACGGGCACCAGCCTGACGGTGGATTGCGGTCTGATGGCCGGCAACATGCCATTTCTGGAGGCTATTCGACCGCGTTGATGCGTCGAAACTTCTGGGGCGGTTCAAGTGTTCATGTAACCAAAGTATTGAAAAAGCCTGAGAATCAGGTTGGGCAGGGGATTTGGAGACGGTACCAACCCCAACTTGCTAACCGACACAGGCGGCTGCCGGACATTCTGGATGCGGATCCGCCCGTGGCAGACCCCGCCTTCGTTCGGCAATGTCCGCCAACAGCACATGTGCCACGGGTCATTTCCGGCAAACGGCTTCCGTAATCGACGCCGCCGACATTCAGCTTTGGGAGGGAAAAGTCCCTTGGTCTTCAAACGCCAAGCGGCCCGAACGAGCACTTGGAGCGGCACAAATACATGACAAGTCCAATTTCAATCGGTTTGCACTGTTCACATGCGACCCTCCCGGATCGCTTGGATTGTTCGTTGTCGTGCCACAGAACCAATGTACCCGAGCTCTCCGCCCCAAGGTCACGGCGAGCCTTCCAAATCATTCGACAACCGAAAATCAGCGGCAAGTTCCAGTGTTTGACACCGCAGGTTCAAGCCACGGGTTTTCATATCGTGCAGTTTGTGGTGTCCAATCGTGTCCAGTTGAGACGGTTCGCCCCCGCGATGGCGTTGATCGACGGCAGGTTGCAGGTGAATCTCGTCATCGCTTCTTGCGCGAAAGGAATGACCCAATCAGAAATTGATACAGTACTCCTTTGCCTGGTCTGGAAAGGACAGGTGTTTCGTAACGGCGTTTGGTTTGCTGGTGTGCCCATGTTTTGGACACAGCCGCCGCATTCTTGAACTAATTCTTGGAAAAAATCAGCTGTGGTTGCTGTTTGTACGCTGCCTGGCTGTGACTATGGCTTTCCCCATTGACAGAATCAAGTCGAAGGGTGACAACTAAGAACCAATCAACAAATGGTTCAGCCGATGACGATGCCACGCCAGAGCCTTTCGGTTGCAGACAGTGCCAGTGCAGTCAGGGCGCGGTTGCAGGGTATGATTGAGCGCGGAAACCTGCCCGCCGATGGCCGGCTGCCGACCGAACGTGATTTATCCGACAGCATGGGAGTTGGACGTCGCGCGGTGCGCAATGCGCTGGAAACCTTGTTGGCCGAGGGGCTGATATGGCGAAAGCAGGGCAAGGGCACCTTTGCGGGGCAAGCCCCCGACAAGACGCAGGTGCTAGCTGCTGAAATTGTGGGTGAGACCAACTTTGCCGAGGTGATGGAGGCAAGGCTTTGCATCGAGCCTACTTTGGCGGCCATGGCAGCCCGCCACGCTTTGCCCGCTGACATCGAGCGGATGCGCAATCTGGCGCGGCGCACGGTCGAGGCCGCGGATGCCGAGGCGATCGAGTTGTGGGACGGCGCCTTGCACCGGTTTATTGCGCGGACGGCCCGGAACAAGCCTTTGCTGACCGCGTTTTCCATGATCGACGAAATCCGCGGTAATGAGGGGTGGCGGGGCTTGCGGTCCAAGGCGCGGTCCATGGAGACGCTGAAGATCAGCGACGCCGAACACCATGCCGTGATTGACCAGATTGAGGCCGGCAACCCTTTGGCCGCCGAAACGGCCATGCGGACCCATCTGACGACGCTTGCCACCAACCTGAACCGCATTTTGAACCCATGACGTGCGAGGCCTGACGTGACGCAGACGGATATCACACTGGACACAATCGCCGCCGCCGAGCGTCTGATGGGTGTCAGCTATACAGCGGCAGAGCGCCAGCAGATGCTGGACAATCTGGAAGGGCAGATAGGCTCTGCTATCGCGAGGCGCGGGGTGGCGCTGGCCAATTCAGTGCCGATGGCGACGCGCTTTGACCCGCGTCTGCCGGGCTTTGCCATGCCCCATGGCGCGGATGTGCTGTTCATGTCGGATGTGACTGCGGCGATGCCCGAGGCGGAGGAGGATATCGCCTTTGCGCCCATCACCCATCTGGCCGTCTGGATCAAAAGCGGTACCCTGACCAGCCGCCGCCTGACGCAGATCTATCTGGACCGGATCGCAACCATCGGCCCCAAACTCGAATGCTTTGCCGCTGTCACCGCCGACTTGGCACTGGCCGAGGCCGATGCGGCGGATGCGCTGACGCGGGCAGGGGTAAATCTGGGACCACTGCATGGCATTCCTTACGGTGTCAAAGACCTGTTCGATACCAAGGGCGTGGTAACCGGTTGGGGGGCTGAACCCTATCAGAACCGCGTGCCAGTAGCCGATGCCAGGATCGTCACCCGCCTGCGGGCGGCTGGGGCGGTTCTGCTGGGCAAAACCACCGTTGGGGCGCTGGCCTATAATGACATCTGGTATGGCGGCGTCACGCGGAACCCATGGAACCTGAACGAAGGCTCTTCCGGCTCGTCAGCCGGGTCGGCATCTGCTACGGCGGGCGGTCTGTGCGCCTTTGCCATTGGCACCGAGACGCTAGGCTCGATCACCTCGCCCAGCCAACGCTGCGGCACCACGGGCCTGCGGCCCACCTTTGGCCGCGTGTCCCGCGCGGGCTGCATGGCGCTTTGCAATTCGTTGGACAAGGTTGGCCCGATCTGTCGATCGGTCGAGGATACTGCGGTGGTTTTGGCTGCGCTCAACGGGGCTGATATAGATGACCGCTCCACCATCGCCGCCCCCTTTGTGTTTGACGCGGCCAAGGGGATCAAGGGGCTAAAGGTGGGCTATCTGGCAGAAGCCTTTGGCGACGGGGCAACTGCGGTTGATCATGATGCCCTCGCCGCCACCCGCGCCCTTGGGGTTGAGGTGGTCGAGGTCTCCTTGCCTGATCTTCCCTATGGCACCTTGATGAACATCTTGTTTGCTGAAGCCGCTGCAAGTTTTGAAGATCTGACCATGTCGGGACTGGACGACACCCTTACCTGGCAAGACGCCGCCGCTTGGCCAAATGCGATGCGCAAGGCACGCTTCCTTTCGGCGGTGGATCATGTGCAATTGGACCGGCTTCGCTATCTGGTCATGCAGGCGCTGGACGACCTGTTCACCCAATGCGATGTGCTGATCGGCCCGTTCATGACCGGACCCATGCTGATCGCTTCCAACTATACCGGCCATCCCTGTTTGCATCTGCGGGCAGGTTTCGAGGATCTGGGCACCCGCAGCCCGGCCTCTCTCGCCTCGGGCAGTTTGACCACGGGCGAGGCGGATACAGCGGGCAAGACCTTTACCGTGCCGCAGGGAATATCGCTGTGGGGCCGCCTGTTCGACGAGGGGCCGATGCTGAATCTGGGAATGGCGCTGGAACGCGCCCTTGCCGTTGCCAACCGCCGGCCCGGTTTTCCGGGCTGAGCCGTAGTCAAGCCCGCAGCCAAAGCGGAGTTTTCGTAAACAAGGCCGCGTAACGGCCATCCAACAAGGAGAGTTCGGAAATGAAACGCAGAGACTTCCTTCGCAATTCCACGGCCGTTCTGGGTGGAGGATTCATGGGGCTATCGCTGCCCTCCGCTCTTTGGGCACAAGAGACGCCCGTCAGCGGCGGAACCTTGATCTGGGGGCATTCGGAAACCACGCAGAACCTGGACATGCACCAGACCGGCACAGCCTCGTCTGGCCGCGTTCTGCAGAACATCCATTCGTCCATCGTAACGGTGGACAAGGACCTGAACGTGATCCCCGGCCTGTGCGAAAGCTTTGAAGTGGCGCCTGACGGGCTGTCATACACGTTCAAGCTGCGGCCAAACGTCAAATTCCACAACGGCGCCGTGATGACATCGGCTGATGTCAAGTACAGCTTTGAACGCTGCAAGGATCCGGCTACCGGTGCGGTGAACTTTGAGGTGTTCAACAATGTGGCCGCCATCGAAACCCCCGATGACCTGACCGTCGTGATCAAGATGAGCGCGGTGAACGCGCCCTTCCTGTCACGCCTGTCCGAAAACGGCGCTGGCGTGATCATGCCGGTCGATTCTGGTCCAACCCAAGGCACCAACCCGATGGGCGCCGGTCCGTTCAAGTTTGTCAGCTATGAGGTCGGCACCGTGGTCAAGATGGCCCGTCACGACGAGTATTGGGAAGGCCCTGCCTTCCTGGACGCGGTAGAGGCGCGCGAGATCACCGAACCCACCACCCGCCTGACCGGCCTGCGCACCGGCGAGTTGCACATGATCAACGACATCCCGTTGGACCGCGTGGGCGAGTTGCAGGGTGATGCGACGTTGCAGGTGAAAACCTGGTTCCCGCTGAACTTTGACTTCATCAACATGAACCACACGTTCGAGCCGTTCCAGAATCCCAAGGTGCGCGTCGCCTTCGACATGATCATCGACAAGGAGGCGCTGATGCAGGGTGCGCTGTGGGGCCAGGGGGCAACCACGCCGTCACCCAGCTTCCCGACCTCGGCGGCGTATAACAAGGACCTCAAGCAGCGCGCTCAGGATATCGAGGGGGCCAAGGCGATGCTGGCCGAAGCGGGTTATCCCGAGGGCAGCCTGAACATCGTGTTCAAGGCCACCACGAACTATCCCTACCATATCGAAACCGCGCAGATCTTGGTGGAATGGTTCAAGATGGCCGGAGTCAACCTGACGATCGAGCAACTGACCTGGGCCGATTGGCTCAGCCAGTGCTGGGTCGACAAGGACTATCAGATGACCATGATGAACTTCTTCAGCTTGTGGGAATCCGATTTCCTTTACTACTCGGTCTGGAACTCGGAAGGTGCGTTCAACTACCGCGCCATCAAGGACCCGGTCATTGACGAGTTGACGGCCAAGGCCCGGGTCACTGTGGATGACGCCGAACGCGCCAAGATCTATCAGGCGGTGCAAAAGCAGATCTGGGATGAAAGCCACGACATCATCCTGTGGTTCCGCAATGGCACCATCGGGGCGCAACCTGCCGTGATGGGGCTGGATACGGTTGTGCATCCCAACGGGTCGAACCTGAACTTCCACAAGGTCTGGCTCAAGGCCTAAAGCTATCTGGCGGGCCGCATCGGCCCGCCGGTCACCCTTGGGGGCACGCTGATGACCTATGTGCTGAACCGGCTTTTGTCGGTGATCTTGACGCTTTTCCTGATTACGCTGGTTACCTTTGCCGTGACCAATATCCTGCCCGGCGACGTGGCGATGATGATCATGGGCACCCAGTCCAACCCCGAAGCGCTGGAAGGTCTGCGCGAAAGCCTTGGCCTGAATGATCCTCTGCTGATGCAATATGGGCATTGGGTATGGGGCATGTTCACCGGGGAATGGGGCAATTCGCTGATCTTCAAGAAACCCATCGCCGAGTTGTTGCTGCAAAAGGCCGTGGCGTCGGGGATCATTGTGGTCATGTCGATGGTCATCGCATTGGCATTGGCCGTGCCGCTCGGCGTGTGGGCTGCGGTTCACCGTGACAAATGGCAGGACACCGTCTCGTCCTCCGCCTCGCTCCTCGGCGTGAGCCTGCCCGATTTCTTTTGGGGCATCGTGATGATCCTGGTCTTTGCCCGCTGGCTGGGCTGGTTCCCTTCCTCGGGCTTTGTCGAGCCTTCCGAAGACCCTTTGGGCACGCTGCAACGCGCCTTTTTGCCGTCGCTGGCCCTGGGGTTGGGCCTGATGGCCCACCTCACACGGATGACCCGTTCCACGATGACAGGTATCCTGTCCCAGGAATTCATCCGCGTCGCCCGCGCCAAGGGGCTGGCCGAGCGCACTGTGATCTGGCGCTATGCTCTGGCCAACGCCATCGGTCCGGTCATCACGATAGCGGGGTTGCAGATCGGCTATCTGTTCGGGTCGATCATCGTGATGGAAAGCCTGTTCGGCTATACCGGCATGGGGTGGCTGACCTATCAGGCGCTGCTGAACCGGGACCTGCCGCTGATCCAAAGTACGGTCTTTGTTATTGCTGCCGTGGTGATGGTGACCAATCTGCTGGTTGATCTGCTTTATGTCGTCATTGATCCGCGTATTCGGTTAGGGTGACAGATGAAACGCTTCCTTACCACCAAGGGCCTGATCGGAATCGTGCTGTTGCTGATCATCGCCGCGGTCGCGATCATCGGCCCGATGGTCATCCCCCCTGACGCCGCCACCGCGATGGACATGACGGCACGGCGCGCCCCGCCGTCCATGAGGCACCTGTTCGGCACCGACCAACTCGGCCGAGACATGATGTTCCGCGTCATTTTGGGCGCGCGCACTTCGTTGGAAATCGCGGTTTCAGCCGTAGTGATGAGCATTGCGCTTGGGCTGCCCCTCGGCCTGATTTCGGGCTATTTCGGCGGCTTTGTCGACAATGTGCTGATGCGGTTGGTCGATACCCTTTTGGCATTTCCCGCCCTGTTGCTGGCCCTGACCATCAGCGCCGTTCTTGGCCCAAATATCCAGAACACCATCATCGCCATTGGGGTTGCCTTTACCCCCTATCTTGCCCGCATCATTCGGGGCGAGGCCCTCAGGGTCGCCCAGATGCCCTATGTCGAGGCCGCACGTGCCTCGGGCACCACCGATGGCATGATCATGATCCGCCACGTTCTGCCTAACATCCTGCCCGCCGTCATCGTGCAGGGCACCATCAGCCTGGCTTTCGCGATCCTGGCCGAGGCGGGGCTTTCATTCCTGGGCCTTGGTACCCAACCGCCTGCCGCATCCTGGGGCCTGATGATCCAGGCCAGCCGCGACCAGTTAGACATTGCCCCTTGGACGGCGGTGGTGCCGGGACTGGCCGTGGCGCTGACCGTTTTGGGGTTGAACATGTTCGGTGATGTGCTGCGCGATATTCTTGATCCGAGGTCGAAATGAAAGACATCGTCTCCGTCGATCACCTGCGCGTCGAGTTTGCCACGGACGGCGGCACCGTCGTCGGGGTACAGGACGTTTCCTTCACCATCGCCCCCGGTGAAACCCTGTGTGTGGTGGGCGAAAGCGGCTCTGGCAAATCTGTCACCTCGCTGTCGCTGATGCGGCTTGTCGAGTTTGGCGGCGGCACCATAACTCAAGGGGCGCTGAATTTTACCCGTGCAGATGGGTCAACTCTCGATGTCGCCGCCGCCTCGGCACAAGTAATGGGCCAGGTGCGTGGCAATGAAATCGGGATGATCTTTCAAGAGCCGATGACGGCGCTGAACCCAGTCTTCACCATCGAGCGCCAACTGACCGATGGCTTGATGCTGCACAAGGGCCTGTCGCAGTCCGAGGCCACGGAACGCGCCCTTGACCTGTTGAAAAGCGTCCGCATCCCCGAGCCGGAACAGCGGCTGAAGCAATATCCCCATGAACTCTCAGGTGGTATGCGTCAGCGGGTCGTCATTGCCATGGCTATGGCTTGCGAGCCGAAACTGCTGATCGCCGACGAGCCGACCACCGCTTTGGATGTGACAATTCAGGCCGAAATCCTCGCACTTATCAACCGGTTGAAGCGTGAAAACGGGATGGCGGTGTTGTTCATCACTCATGACATGGCCGTGGTGGCACAGATGGCTGACCGGGTCGTGGTGATGTATCAAGGACGCATCGTGGAAACCGGCCCGGTCGCGCAAATCTTTGAAAACCCAAGGGAAGACTACACCAAGGCCCTGCTGGCTGCCGTGCCGAAACTGGGCGAGATGAAGGGCAAAGCCGCCCCTGAACGCATGCGCCTGATTGGCGACGAGGCAGCGCGGGCGGCCCAGGCCCCCAGAAAACCTCGCACCGCTAAAGTGCTGCTGGAAGTAAAAAACCTCACCACCCGCTTCCCCGTCAAAGGCGGCATCCTGCGCCGCACCATGGCGCAGGTTCACGCGGTTGAGGATGTGTCCTTCACCATCAATGTGGGTGAAACCCTTGCTTTGGTGGGCGAAAGCGGCTGTGGCAAATCATCTTGCGGGCGGTCGATTCTGCGCCTGATCGAACCCACCTCCGGGGAAATCCTGATCAATGGCAACGACATCCGCGCACTGAACCGCCCTGATCTGCGCCGGGCGCGGGCCGATATGCAGATGGTGTTCCAAGATCCCTTTGCCAGCCTGAATCCTTACCGCCGGCTCCGCGCCCAAGTCGCCGAACCCCTGCAAAACTTCAACCTTGCCTCGGGCGCGGATCTGGAGGCGCGGGTGCTTGACCTGTTCGACCGCGTCCGCCTGCCGCGCGATTTCATGAACCGCTTTCCGCATGAATTGTCAGGCGGGCAGCGGCAGCGCGTGGCGATTGCCCGCGCCTTGGCCCTGAACCCCAAGCTGATCGTTGCGGATGAGGCGGTGTCGGCGCTGGATGTCTCGGTCCAGGCGCAGGTTTTGAACCTGATGATGGAGTTGCAAGAGGATCTGGGCCTGTCCTATCTGTTCATCAGCCACGATATGGCCGTGGTGGAACGGGTCGCGCATCAGGTGGGCGTCATGTATCTGGGCCGCATCGTGGAAATCGGGCCAAGGGCAGCGATCTTTGACAATCCAAGCCACCCCTATACGCGGTCGCTGTTGTCTGCCGTACCCATCGCCGACCCCGCCACACGCCGCTTTGAGGGGGATATGAACTTCAAACCCATCTCTTCGCCGATCTTTCCACTGGGCCATCAGCCCGCCAAGTCGCAATACACACAGGTCGCACCGGGGCACTTTGTCCTGCAGGGCTGAAAGGGAAATCATGCCGATCAAGAACCGTCTATCTGAAATGCAAGCCGAGATCACCGAGTGGCGGCGCGACCTGCATGAAAACCCGGAACTGCTGTATGAGGTCCACCGCACCGCCGCCACTGTCGCCGCCAAGTTGCGCGAATTTGGCTGCGACGAGGTGGTCGAGGGGATTGGCCGCACTGGCGTTGTGGGTGTGATCAAGGGCCGCTCCGACACGCGGGGCCATGTCGTGGGCCTGCGTGCCGATATGGACGCGCTGCCGATCCTCGAGGCGACGGGTCTGCCCTATGCCAGTAAAACCCCGGGCAAGATGCATGCCTGCGGCCATGACGGGCATACGGCGATGCTGCTGGGGGCGGCGAAATATCTGGCGGAAACCCGGAATTTCGATGGGTCTGTCGCCGTAATCTTTCAACCCGCCGAAGAGGGTGGTGCGGGCGGCGAGGCGATGGTCAAGGACGGGCTGATCCCGCGCTTTGGCATCAAAGAGGTCTACGGCATGCACAACTCCCCTGGCATGGCTGTGGGGCACTTTTCCATCAGGCCGGGGCCGTTCTATGCCGCGACCGACAACTTCACACTGAACCTGTCGGGCAAGGGCGGTCACGCCGCTTATCCGCACCGCACCGTTGACACCACTCTGATGGCCTGCACCGTTGTGCAAACCCTGCAAAGCATCGTCTCGCGCAACACCGACCCGCTGGAATCGGTCGTGGTCTCGGTCACTTCGTTCCGAACGGAATCCGAGGCGTTCAATGTCATCCCCG